>SFFP01000036.1 GCA_004556875.1 Ruminococcus flavefaciens | reverse complement strand
TCAGACCGCTTCCGCGGTCTTATTGTCGTACCTGTTTTTCTTCTGTGAAAGTTATGTGAAACTTTCATTTTACCCCTTGACTTTTATTTGCAGGTCTCACTTTATCTCTGTAATGATATTATCTACCGAACCGTCAGTGGGAAGCATGGGAAGAACCAGTTCGTTGCTGTCAACTGCGCAGTCGATAAGGAAAGGTCCGCTGCATGAGAAAGCTTCGGCTGTAAGCTTTTCAAGCTCTTCTTTGCTTGACGCATGACCGCCCTTAGCGCCGAAGGCTTCGGCGACCTTTGTGAAATCTGTCTTGCGGTCAAAGGTAGTGTTTGAATAGCGTTTGTCATAGAAAAGTGTCTGCCACTGTCTAACCATGCCGAGAACGCCGTTATTCATAACGATGATGGTTATAGGAAGCTCCTGTGAAACAGCGGTAGCAAGCTCATTGAGATTCATGCCGAAGCTGCCGTCGCCTGTGAAGAGTATGGCTCTTTTGCCTGTAGCTATGGAAGCTCCTATTGCTGCTCCGAGACCATATCCCATAGTGCCGAGACCGCCGCTTGTAAGGAATGTGCGCGGTTTTTTCAGCGGATAGCGCTGAGCAGTCCACATCTGGTGCTGACCAACATCCGTAACGATAATGCTGTCATCGGGAGCAGCTGCACTGACTGTATCAACAATGTCATATGGAACGATAGTGCCGCTGACCTCTCTGCGAGCAGAAGCAGTGCGCTTTTTTTCCTCGTCTCTGAGCTGAGCGATACGTTCTCTCCACTGAGGGTGGCTTTGCTCTTCTGCCATAGCCGTAAGTCTTGAAACAGAATCGTTGATATCGCCGCGAATAGCAAGGTCGGCAGGGATATTTTTCTGAAGCTCTGCGCCGTCAATGTCGATATGGATTATGCGGCAGTTCTTTGCAAATCTGCCGTTGTTGCCTGTAGCGCGGTCACTGAATCTTGCTCCGAGAGCGATGACGAGGTCGGCTTCATTCTCAGCAATTGACGAGGCGTAATGTCCGTGCATACCCTGCATACCGAGGAAACGTGGGTGGTCGTGGGGGACAGCGGAAAGTCCCATAAGTGAGCAGCCCATTACTGCGTCTATCTTGTCCGCAAGAGCCATTACCTGTGCGGAAGCTTTGCCGCTGATAACACCGCCGCCGAAGTAGATATACGGTCTTTCGGCGCTGTTTATAAGCTCAGCCGCCTTTGCAAGCTTTTCCTCAGACGCAAATGTGAGCGGATAAGGTATCACAGGCTGAGCGTTTGCCTCAAATTCGTACTTTGCGACCTGTACGTCCTTAGGGATATCAACAAGTACAGGGCCCGGGCGGCCTGATTTGGCTATTTTAAAGGCTGTGCGGAGAGTATCCGCAAGCTCGCCTATGTCCTTTACGATGAAGTTGTGCTTTGTTATAGGCATTGTAACGCCGACGATATCCACTTCCTGAAAGCTGTCTCGTCCGATAAGCTCACATGACACGTTGCCTGTGATAGCAACTATGGGCACAGAATCAAGATGTGCAGTAGCTATGCCTGTTACAAGGTTTGTTGCACCGGGACCCGATGTGGCGATGACAACACCAACCTTTCCTGTTGCTCTTGCATATCCGTCAGCGGCGTGAGCCGCGCCCTCTTCATGGGCAGAAATTACGTGTCTGATACGGTCGCGTGCGGTATAAAGCTCGTCAAACAGGTCTATGACCTGACCACCGGGGTAGCCGAATATGGTATCACAGCCCTGTTCTATCAGAGTTTCAATAACTATTTTTGCACCTGATATTTCCATAATGTCCAATCCTTTTCCTTATTGTTGACTATTTTCCTAAAAATAAAGACCCTCCGGCATTCTGTCGGAGGGTAAAGCTTCATTGCATAAACTGACATACATCTATATATCAGGCAAGAGCGCCTTTCGGACAGAACGAAAAGAGACCACAGCCAAACATCATAATGACTGTACTCGAAATAATGACATTGCCTGAATTTTTGAATACGGCTCTCATTATTCTTCGCTCCTTACTGATAATATAATTGAATTATATCACTTCAAGCTGATAAAATCAATAAGTTACAGTACATTTTATGAGTTTTTTACTGCATGAGTATTATTTCGCACGCTGATTTGTGCATTTTATCAAGCCTTTGCCAGCATATTATTTACTGCGCTGACAAGAGCCTTTACAGAAGATGTGATGATGTCGTTATCAATGCCTGTACCCCAGAAGCTTTCGCCGTTTCCAGCGATTATCTCCACGTAGGATACAGCCTTTGAAGCTGAGCCCACTTCCAGAGCGTGCTCGGTGTAGGTATTGAGGCTGTAGTTCGTACCTGTATATGAGCGTATAGCATTGCTGACAGCGTCAAGACGACCGTTACCTGTATCAGTTGCGGTGACTCTTCTGCCGTTATAATTGAAGCTGATAGTCGCTTCAATGCCGTTGCGCTGTACGAAGTGGGTCTCTGTAACCTCGATAGGGGTTATGATATCCACATAGTTTGTCTTGAATATCTGGTATACCTCGTCCGGGAGAAGCTCCTTGTGGCTGTGGTCGGAAATGCTCTTGACGAGATAACCCACGTTCTCGCGCATTTTCTTAGGCAGGTTGTAGCCAAAGCGTGTTTCGAGGATATAGCCGATACCGCCCTTGCCCGACTGGCTGTTGATACGGATAACGTCTGCGGAGTATTCTCTTCCCACGTCTTCCGGGTCGATAGGGAGATAGGGGACAGTCCAGTATTGAGTATGTCCCTCTTCGCGCCATTTCATGCCCTTTGCGATAGCGTCCTGATGTGAACCGCTGAATGCGGCAAAGACCAGTTTTCCCGAATATGGCTGACGCTCATAGATATTCATTCGCGTAACTCTTGTGTAAAGCTCGGATATAGACGGTATATCGCTGAAATCAAGCTGTGGGTCTACGCCCTGAGAGTACATATTCATAGCCAGTGTCACGATGTCCACATTTCCCGTGCGCTCACCGTTTCCGAAGAGAGTTCCCTCGACACGGTCAGCGCCTGCAAGCAGACCCATTTCCGTATCTGCAACGGCACAGCCTCTGTCGTTGTGCGGGTGGAGCGATACTATGACGTTCTCGCGGTATTTCAGATTATCGCACATATACTCTATCTGATTTGCGTAAACATGGGGCATTGAGAGCTGTACGGTGACAGGGAGATTGATTATGACCTTGTCGTCCTTAGTAGGTTTCCATATATCGAGGACAGCGTTGCAAATCTCCAGTGCAAATTCAGGTTCTGTGCCTGTAAAGCTTTCGGGGGAATACTCAAAGCGGAAGTTTCCATCATATTTTTCGCGGTATTCCTTGCAGAGCTTTGCGCCCAAAACTGCGATATCTATTATTTCCTCCCTGCTCTTGCGGAATACCTGTTCGCGCTGAGCTAAGGAAGTGGAGTTGTAGAGGTGTACTATAGCGTTCTTACAGCCTTTCAGAGCCTCAAAGGTCTTTTCGATGATATGCTCGCGTGACTGTGTCAGCACCTGTATAGTAACATCATCGGGAATCAAGTCCTGTTCGATAAGAGTACGGCAGAAGTCGTATTCGGTTTCAGAAGCGGCAGGGAAGCCTATTTCTATCTCCTTGAAACCGATATCCACAAGTTTCTGGAAAAATTCCAGCTTTTCGCCGAGACTCATAGGGAC
This sequence comes from Ruminococcus flavefaciens, assembly GCA_004556875.1. Lineage (GTDB taxonomy): Bacteria > Bacillota > Clostridia > Oscillospirales > Ruminococcaceae > Ruminococcus > Ruminococcus flavefaciens_S. The sequence continues at coordinate 8,650 of SFFP01000036.1, read as the reverse complement.
GATGAGAGCCTGATTTCCATCGCGGAGATCAACGCTGCACCATACAGGAGCTTTGTCCACATAGGATCTCTGAGTCCATTTCATCGCGGTCTTAGGCGCTTCGAAGAATTGTCTTGTGTACTTGTTGACATTATTCATATAAAAACCTCCATTCTGATCCGTTTTGCCGTTTGCAGGGAGGGGAAATAAAAAAGTCTCCTCCATGCACGGCATGGAAGAGACGAAGTTACGATAATACTCCGTGGTACCACTCTTCTTGATGTAAGAATTACACCCACTCATCTGCGTCGGATCAACGCATATCTCTGTAACGGGAGAGACCGTCCGAGCCTACTTGAAGAAAACTTCTTTGGGTCGGCTGCTCAGGGAGGAGTTATTTCTCGCATATGTATGCTGACTTTCACCTTACGTCAGCTCTCTGTGAAAACATGATACAAGCTTTGTTTCCCTTCATCGCATTTTTAATCATTAACTGTATTATACAATGAAAAAAATACTTTGTCAATACCCTGAATGTAAAATTAATATATTTTGCAGTGGCGATGCAGACATCGCCCCCTGCTGCAGGTTTACGGCTGCTGCCTAAAGATTAACGGCTTTAGTGCCGCAGTCAGGGCAGAAATTGGTATCACAGACCTTTCCGCAGGTGCATTTCCACGGCTTAACGGGAGCTTTTGCACCGCAGTCGGGACAGAATTTCGTATCGTTGTTCTTTCCGCAGACACACTGCCATTTTCCGTCCTTCCAAACGGGAGCGGATCTGTTTTCAGCCGCCATGCGGAAAAGTTCAGTGCCGTTGGTCATATACTGTAATCCAATAACGGGGATACCATAAATAAACATATATTTCACCTCGATACTGATAAAAAGAACCGATGCTACTGCTGAGACTTTACATAGTCAACTATCCTGTATACTGCATAAAATACCCAGATTATCCATGACAGTGCCCATAGTCCCGTAAAAATGCTGAAAAGCAGGTAAATCACTGCTACAGCTATGGTAATGAGCCAGTTTTTCATTATCTCTTAACGCCCATTGAGAGAATTCTGCCTGCAAAGTCGTTGAAGTTCTGAGTCTGGAGGATTATCTTTCCAGGACCTGTAAGGCGTGTGAGGAAGAGACCTTCTCCGCCGAGGAAGATATTTCCGAGCCCCTTTACTGTTTCTATCTCATAGTTTATAGTAGGCTCGAAAGCAACTACGTTACCTGTATCTACTTTAAGTGTTTCGCCCGGATTGAGGTATCTTTCGACCATATCACCGTCAACTTCGAGGAAAGCCATGCCCTGACCGAAGAGGTGCTGGAGGATAAAGCCTTCACCGCCGAAAAGACCTGACATGAATTTCTTTGTGAATACAGCCTTGAGGTCGACTGTCTGTTCAGCACAGAGGAATGAACCCTTCTGACATATAAGTCCGCCCTGAGAGATGTTTACAGGTACTACAGAACCCGGCACAGTAGAACCGAAAGCTACCTTTGCACCCGGCATTTCAGCTGTGTAATTTGCCATGAAAATAGATTCGCCTGTGAACATTCTGCCGAGACTTCTTCCAAGACCGCCTCTTGCGTTTGTTGACATTTTGATACCCTGAGTCTGCCAGATCATACTGCCTGACTGTGTGTACATTGACTCTCCCTGATTGAGTTCACATTCAACTGCAGGAACTGTCTGACCAATAATTGTATATCTCATACGGACATACCTCCCTATATTATATTTTTACGGCATATTGCCGCAATAAGCTGAAAATTATGCTTTATCCTCCGATATTCTGCAAAGACTTGCTTCACCCGAGCTAAGATGTTTTTCCTCGCCCGACATGAGTTTTACGATAAGATTTGCGTTATTGTCTATGCCTATAGCTTCGCCGACGATTATCTCTCTGCCCACATTTGCCGTTATCAAATGTCCTGTGAGAAGTTCACGTCTTCTGTATTCATCGAGAAAACTTCTGTCAACTATCTTGCCGAGATATACTTCAAGACGGTTGAGGACTTCTGCACAAAGCTCGTTTCTGTTGAGTATAACGCCTGTTTCGTCCTGTATGGAAGAAGCTATCCTGTGAAGCTCTTCATCAAAGCTGTCGCCTGCGCTTCTTACATTTATGCCTATACCGATAACGGCACAGTCAAGAGTACGCATTTCCAGACCAAAAGATGCTTCTGTAAGTATACCGCATATTTTTTTGCCGTTCATATACAGGTCGTTTACCCATTTTATCATTACAGGCTCACCGCACAGCTTTTCGACGGCTTCTGCGGCTGCACAGGCGGCTGCGGCAGTTATCATGGGGGCGTATTCAAGGCTGAATTCGGGTCTTATGAGTGTACTCATATAAAGTCCAACCCCTGCAGGAGAAACGAAAGTCCTGCCAATACGTCCTCTGCCTGCGGTCTGTTTATCAGCGACGATAGTAGTACCATTTGGAGCGGCTTCCGAGTCAAGCTCTTTAGTCGTATTATTTGTGGATTCCAACTCGTCATACACTTTCAGATTGCGTCCGAGCTCCTTAGTTTTGAGGAGAGGAGCGATGAGATTTACTGAAAGTCTGTTATTATCCTCGTTAAGTCTGTAGCCCTTAGAAGTCACTGAGCTTATGGAATAGCCTTCTGCTTCGAGAGATTTTACAGCTTTCCACACAGCATTGCGGCTGACACCAAGCTTTTCCGCAAGGGCAGCACCCGATATGAACTTGCCTTTTGAGTTTGCGAGAGTTGCAAGCAATTCGGATTTGACGTTCATAATAAAGTTCCTTTCGGAGATAATTAGTAATAATGATAATATTGTACCATAAAAAAATGAATAATTCAAGACATAAAGCGAACTAAGGCATAAATAGCAAAATATTGCCGATAAAATATTGCTAAGAAAACAAAAAAGGACGTTTTTCGCGTCCTTTTGATGGTATAATTTCAGCTGTATCATGTTAATCGTCAATTATTGACGGAGCAGGAGCATTTTCTTTTTCGTCTTTACGCTTGCGGCGCTGCTGAGACTGTTCATAGGAAAAGAATTGTATCAAAGAGATTATCACAGTCAGAACAGCAGGCACGATACAGGGGAGTATCCTTGACCTGTACATACTGCTTATGGGGGTGAGGGAATATTTGTCTGTCCAGCCGCTGAGGTCTGCATGAGAGGTGAGTTTTTTCAGCATTATCATGCACAGTACAAGACCTGCCGCAGACATTACGGCAGAGAGAATATTCGGTAAATTTTTATGCGGTATACACAGAATTGCTCCAATAGTCATAAGCAAAGCGGAGATGATAAAGAATACACCTGCGGCGGCAAGGCTGCTGCCGTAGCTTTCGCGGTTATAAATAAGTCCTGCCCCTGACAGAACTGTCACAGCGCAGGAAAAATACAGCGTAAGTCCCAATGTTATGACTTTTGCGGCAGTCATAAGCGGTGAAGCTTTAGCATGATTATTTTTCAAAGTTTTTTTGCTCATATTTACTCCATAAGCAGTTTTCAACAGTGTGGAATTCACAATCATAAAACCACACCGATGAAGTATAATAAATATGTTCCGTATGGAACATGAAAGGACAAACAAATGCTATTGAAAAGAAAAATTATAAAATCGGCTGCGGCATTATTATCTGCGGCATTTATCGGTTTATTCGGCACAGCAGGATATTATTCCTCGCAGATCCCCGATGTTATAACAGCCGAGAACGATACAGAAATAAAAATAGCGGGATTTCCTCAGCTTAGCTGTGAGAGATCGCCTGATAATGCAGTACCTGCGGCAAAAAGCTTTTCAGGCACAGAACAGGTGACATTTTCACTCTTTGGAGTAATTCCCGTTAAAAATGTTGAGGTTAACAAAGCAGAAGCCCCGGTATATGCCGCAGGAGGCAGACCCTTCGGCATAAAGCTCCTTATGGAAGGAGTAATGGTCACGGGGCTTGGCGATGTTGAAGACGAGAGTGGTTCTCTCGTTTGTCCCGCTGAGGAAGCAGGTATCCGCAAAGGTGATATAATCCGTCTTGCGGACGGTAATGCCCTTACTTCAAACGATCAGCTTCAGGAGATCATCGCCTCATCGGGAGGCAATGCTCTTGAACTGTCTGTAGAACGAGGCGATACAGTATTTAATGTGACGCTTCAGCCTGTACTTTCGCGCAGGAGCGAAAAGTGGAAAGGTGGAATGTGGGTACGTGACAGTATCGCAGGCATTGGTACTATGACATTTTTTGACAAGACTACAGGCTGTTTTGTCGGACTTGGGCACCCCATATGCGATTCCGACACAGGCGGTATAGTTCCCATTCACAGCGGAGAGGCAGTACCCGTAGATATTACGGAGATACGCCGCGGTGCAAGAGGCATACCCGGTGAACTTAGAGGAAAATTTCTTTCCGAATGCAGCTTCGGCGTACTTGACCGCAATAAGATAAGCGGCATATACGGCAGATTGTCCGAAAGTGTGCTATCAGAGCTTTCAGATGACTCTGAAGAATTCAAAATGGCATACCGACAGGAAGTGACCGTCGGACCTGCTGAGATATTCACGACCGTAGCAGGTCAAACTCCTGAAAAATACGCTGCTGAGATAGTAAGTGTTGACTACAGCAGCAGCGGAACGTCAAAAAATATGGTAATACGCATAACCGATGACAGGCTTATAAAAGCTGCAGGCGGAATAGTGCAGGGCATGAGCGGAAGCCCCATAATTCAGAACGGTAAGCTTGTGGGCGCTGTTACTCATGTATTTGTATCCGACCCGACTCAGGGTTATGGCATATTTGCTGAAACTATGGCAAGCGATCTTGCCTGATGCAAAATGATAACAAAAGTGGGCGTTACAAGCGTAACGCCCCAATTTTTTTGCATTATTATCTGTTTTCTTCGCTGAAACCGCTGTCAACGAGCTCGATGAGAGCATCTACAGCAGCCTTCTCATCAGCGCCGTCTGCGATAACCTTTACATTTGTACCGCCAACGATACCGAGAGAAAGAATTCCGAGTAAGCTCTTAGCATTTACTCTGCGCTCTTCTTTTTCGATCCAGATTGATGACTTGAACTCATTAGCCTTCTGAATAAAGAAGGTTGCAGGTCTTGCGTGAAGTCCAACCTGATTCTTTACCATTACTTCTCTGACAAACATATACAACTCTCCTATTCTCTGTAGTTACAGCCCCTCTCATTAACAGGACTGTGTTGCTGTTTGCAAATTTGTTTCACTTGCTGATATCATTATACAATCATTTTTTTTTAGTGTCAACGGATTTTTGATTTAAAAATCAAGATTTCATTAAATTCTACATTTAGATTAAATGTGAATAAAAAATTATCAACTCGCTTGTTGATTATCACTACAAAAAAATGTTGACAGTAATTGTTGAAGTTGCATATGATTTGACACCAGAATATGGGCATTTCTTCTAAACGGAAAAAGCAAATTTGTATATACAGCCAGTTAATGTGTGGAACAGCAAGCTTTGCGCAGAACGAAAGTTCACAGCAAAAATCGGTCAGTCATTTTGAGCGTTGTATTTAGCTAAAAGATCGGGTCTGCGTTCAGCTGTGATCTTTAAGCTCTGTTCGTGTCTCCATGTCTCGATATTCTTGTGATGACCTGTCAGGAGCACAGGCGGAACAGCTTCGCCTTCCCATACTTCGGGGCGCGTATACTGCGGATATTCAAGGAGTCCGCTGTAAATGCTCTCGTCGGTGAAGCAAACCTCGTCGGAGAGAACTCCGTCACACATACGCGCAACTGCGTCAGCGACTACCATTGCAGGGATCTCGCCGCCTGTAAGCACATAATCGCCGATGGATATCTCTTCGTCAACTATCTTGTCTATGACTCGCTGATCTACACCCTCATAGTGTCCGCAGATTATGAGGATATTATTCATTTTTGAAAGCTCGATAGCTTTTTCCTGCGTGAAAACGCTTCCCTTTGGCGACATATAAATAGTGTGCGGCTTTTCGCCAAGCTCTTCGCAGACTGCCTTATAGCAGTTGTATATAGGCTCGCACTGCATTACCATGCCCATGCCGCCGCCGTAAGGAGTATCATCGACTCTGTGGTGCTTGTCCTGAGTATATTCGCGTATCTGGCGGCAGTGAAGGCTGAGCTTTTCGGCTTTTCTTGCTCTTCCTATGATGCTTTCACCCAGTACAGCTTCGCACATTTCGGGGAAAAGAGTAGCTATTTCGATATGCATTGTATTTTCTCCTTTTATGATTTGAGACCGCGAAAAAACGCGGTCTCGCAGTTTTTATTTAAGCTTTATGCTCTCGGCAATTGCCAGAACTTCGTTCCAGTCCGTAACGCTCAAAGTAATGATATAGCGTGTGTGTTTGTCCTTTTCGGGATAGACATTGATGATAGCGTAATTTTCGTATCCGTGATTTCCGTCAGGACCTACGCCTGATAGCAGATATCCGCGATAGCCTACGCCGTCAACAGGATAAAACTTTATAGGGAAATCCTTTCCTGTATAGAATTCCTCGCTTTTTATCTTCATAATTTTGTAGAAGGTCTTGGAATTCTTATAGCTGTGAATATCAAAATCCTTCATAGTAATTGAAGCAACCAGTTTCACGAATTCATAATTGTTTTCGGGAGTCGTTTTTTCTGCATCTTTGCAGTAGGCATCAAGTGCGGAATGAGTTATTCCCGTCATATCAAGGAAATCACTGCTTTCGCTGATCTGTTCGGTATAAATACTTATAAAATGACCGTTGTCAATGTTTTTCCAAATTATCTGATCTTTTGAAGATGAGCGCTGAGCCTCCATGTCATTCCATGCGGTAACGCGGACTTCGTCGGTTGAATATTCTCCATATCCGTCAGTGAGGTCAGGAAGATTTTTCGGAGCTTCTTCCCATATATTTTCCGTAAATTCAAGGTCATGGGTACACTTGTAATAGTACGGGATACCGGGGAAGAAGTAGGCGCATACTCCTGCAGCAATTAAAATGAGCAGAAAGAGAATGCCTAAGAATTTTTTCATGATGAGTGCCTCCTTTTAGCGCATATGCGCTGTTTTTTCTTTTGTTCTTTTATTTTTATATCTCTTTTTTATGCATAAGGTGTATACCTATATGACCGATGCCGAGTATTATCGCCGATACAATTATAAAGACATTGCAGGCGTATATCCCTATGAGGAATACGGCAAAAACAGGCAGGGAAGCTCCTGCCAGCGGAAATCCGCAGTAATCGGAATACATATCCGACAGTTTATGAGCGCTCAGGAAATATTTCCTCCAGTAAAGCTCATAAAGTATCATAAGTACAAGCGCAAGGACTAAATAGCCGATACGCGGTGAAAGTGAAAAGCGGTCTGTACGGCGGTCTATGAGGACAAGAGTCGACACAAGTCCTTCGCCTGCACGTTCAAGGGTGAGAAGAAGCTTGTTTTCGTGCTTTGCAGACTCCTCATAGCCATCGGGAAGATTTTTGCTCCAGATGATATTCGGAATGAACAGCATGAGCAGAAAAAACATACCCACTATCGAAACTCCCCATTTCGGGAGCTGAAGATAGCTTTTCAGCGTGGTTTCGCCGCTTGAAACAGACCATACAGCAAGTGCGGCAGCAGCGGCTGTGAGAGCGGCTATTGCCGTGATATTGCTTTTTTCATATGTCAGTCGAAAAGTCCGTCAAGAGGACGGATAGTCATTATTCCTCCGTCGATATCAGTAGAAACCACAACATCGGCAATGGCAGGGACGAGATATTCTCTGTTCTCGCCCTTTATTACGTAGACATCGTTTGCGCCTGTCTGCATAACATCGGCGATAGTGCCGTAGATCTGCTGTGTATCTGCATCATGGACTTCAAGTCCTATAAGGTCCTGAATGAAGTATGTGTCGTCGTCAAGTTCGAGGTCGTCACGGTGCATATACAGCACCTTGTTGCGGAGCTTTTCAGCCGCTTCGGGAGTATCGACTCCCTCTATCTTGGCGATAACTGTATTCTTGAACACTCGGGAGCGCTCTATGTTCACTTCCTCGTGGTTTTTTCCGATAAAAAGTCTGTCGAACTCCGCAAGGAGGTCGGGACTGTCAGTATAAGGCATTATCTTCACTTCTCCGCGTATGCCGTGGGTAGTGACTATCTTGCCTGCTTCCAGAAATTCTTTTTTCATTGCTTTTCCTCCTATAAATTGTGTTTTCATGAACAATTGACAGTATAAGCACCCTTCTCTTCAATTGTCAAGAGCAGGATGAAAAAATAGGAAAAATAAGGAAATTTATACACCCTCGTCGAATTCATAATCCTTACCCGGAAGGATCGCATTCAGGATAATACCTACAAGCGCACCTGCCGCGATACCGGAAAGACTGATCTTTACCTGTCCGATCACGAAGGAAATGTCACCGGATGCGTTATAATATTTGATACCGATCGCCAGAACCAGGATCAACGCAGCGATGATGACGTTTCTGGACTTTGAAAAATCCACATGACTCTCAACGATATTTCTGACACCGACTGCGGAGATCATTCCGTAAAGTACCAGTGAGATACCGCCGATGGTTGCCGCCGGCATGGCACTGATCACTGCCGCAAACTTCGGGCAGAAAGAAAACAGGATCGCAAAACCCGCTGCCAGCTCAATCACGAACGGATCATACACTTTGGAAAGTGTCAGCACACCGGTGTTTTCACCGTAGGT
>SFFP01000035.1 GCA_004556875.1 Ruminococcus flavefaciens | reverse complement strand
TAATATTCTTTCCGTTCACATCAGTTGCCTTTTTTACAGTGACCTGAATTCTTAAACCGCTCTTAGGAGCATTGTCGGCTACTTTTATCTTCAGATTGAGAGAGTATGATATGCCGTCTTTGTATACAAGTTCACCCTTTCCCCCATTCGGATCCGAATACCTGATACCATCCTGAAAAGATCCTGTTTTGGTAACTACTTTCTTATCAAGGATAACTAAATTCTTGTCCAGTGAAACAGCATCTATCTCAATATTTTTGATATAATTATTATCACCGAATACGATGATCTCCCCGGGTACTATTTCCTTTACCTCACCCGGTTTCATTGTCAAAAAAAGTCTTGCGCCGTCTTTTATCTCTACGGAAGAAGATGCAGCTGATACCGTATAAGCCGCAGTATCGACACTTGTATCCGTTAAATAGTTCATGGAAGCACCTGTAATAAGAACTGCCATTATTGCTGAGATTATCTTTGTAATTTTCATTTTTCTTTTCTCCTTGTTGTATTTCATTTATCAGTGGTCGGTCACACCGCAAAAAAGGGACGGTTTTTTCCGTCCCTTTTGATTAACGATGAAAGCTGCTTAGCTGAAGTACTTAACGCCGCTCTCGAATATCTTCTGATCCTTTTCGCCCTGAACATTCTTGCAGATGTAGCTGCCCTTACGCTCGGAGTGACCCATTTTACCGAATACTCGTCCGTCAGGTGAAGTAATACCCTCGATAGCTTCGATAGATGTATTTGGATTATAACGGATATCCATTGTAGGATTGCCGTCAAGGTCTACGTACTGTGTAGCTATCTGACCGTTGTTAGCAAGCTGCTGAATGAGACTTGCAGGAGCTACGAAGCGTCCCTCGCCGTGTGAGATAGCAACTGTGTGTATATCGCCTACCTCACAGCCATAGAGCCACGGGCTCTTGTTTGAGGCAATTCTTGTATTTACCATCATGGACTGGTGACGGTTGATAGTATTGAATGTAAGTGTAGGAGCGTCGTCAGCCATGTCGATTATCTCGCCGTAAGGAACGAGTCCCAGCTTGATAAGTGCCTGGAAGCCGTTGCAGATACCGAGCATAAGTCCGTCACGGTTCTTGAGCAGGTCGTGAACTGCGTCCTTTATCTTAGGATTGCGGAAGAATGCTGTAATGAACTTACCGCTTCCCTCAGGCTCGTCACCGCCGCTGAAGCCGCCGGGGATCATGATTATCTCTGAGCGTCTTACTGCACTCTCGAAGTATCTTACACTCTCCTCGATATCGCCTGCGGAGAGGTTGCGGATAACTACTACCTCAGGCTTTGCACCTGCCTTTTCAAAGGCTCTTGCTGTGTCGTATTCGCAGTTAGTACCCGGGAATACAGGGATAAGAACTCTTGGCTTAGCTATCTTTGTGGAAGCTGAGAGCTGTATACGGTTTGGTGAAGAATATGTCTGAGGAGTTGTGTCAGTAGTCTTTATGCGGCATGGGAATACGGGCTCAAGCTTAGCTTCCCAAATTCTCTGGAGATTGTCAAGACTAAGTGTATAGTCACGGCAGATTATCTTGTAATCAGAGATAGTCTTACCGATAACCTTCTCGTCAGCCTTTGCGTCGCCCTTCAGCTCGATGATGAAAGCGCCGTAGCAAGGCTTGAACAGCTCATTGCCAGAAAGGTGAGCAGTAAACTCAAAGCCTATCTTGTTGCCGAAGCACATCTTAGCGATACCTTCAGCAAATCCGCCGTAGCCGTTTGTCCATATAGCATTAGCACGGTCGTCAGCGATTATCTTCTCTACCTTGTCGAAGCAAGCCTTTATGCTGTCCCACTTAGGAAGACCGTTCTCATCATACTCAGGAACGATAGAGATAACTGTATTTCCTGCGCCCTTGAATTCTGTAGAAACTATCTTGTCTGCCATTGCAGTAGAAACAGCAAATGAAACAAGTGTAGGAGGTACGTCTATCTTCTCGAAAGTACCTGACATTGAGTCCTTACCGCCGATAGAACCGCATGAAAGCTCAAGCTGTGCCTTGAAAGCACCGAGAAGAGCAGCCATAGGCTTGCCCCAGCGGAGCGGATCGTTCTGAGTTCTCTCGAAGTATTCCTGGAATGTGAGCCAGCACTTCTTGTAAGAACCGCCTGCTGCGACTACCTTAGCGATAGACTCGATAACAGCAAGCATTGCGCCGTGATAAGGTGACTTTTCGGATATATCAGGGTTATAGCCCCAACCCATAAGTGAGCAGGTATTTGTCTCGCCCTTTAATACAGGTATCTTTGCAGCCATAGCCTGTGAAGGTGACATCTGGTAAACACCGCCGAAAGGCATGAGGACTGTACCTGCACCGATAGTAGAGTCGAATTTCTCGATAAGGCCCTTCTGTGAGCATACATTGAGGTTTGACATGAGCTGTGACCATGCCTCAGCTGTATCTGCTGTCTCCTCAACAGTTGGCGGAAGAGGAGCTTCTACCTCGATGTCGGTGAACTTAGGAGCACCGTTTGAATTGAGGAACTCACGGGACAGGTCAACGATAGTGTTGCCGTTCCATACCATTTTAAGGCGAGCCTCTTCAACAACATCAGCAACGTGAGTAGCTTCAAGGTTCTCCTTTGCAGCCTCTTCCATGAATTTATCCATATCCTCGGGAGCGATGACAACAGCCATTCTCTCCTGTGACTCGGAAATAGCTATTTCAGTACCGTCAAGACCGTCGTACTTCTTAGGTACTGCATTGAGGTTGATAACAAGACCGTCTGTCAGCTCACCGATAGCAACGGATACGCCGCCTGCACCGAAGTCGTTGCAGCGCTTTATCATCTTAGTTACCTCAGGATTGCGGAACAGTCTCTGGAGCTTTCTCTCCTCAGGAGGATTACCCTTCTGTACCTCTGCGCCGCAGTGTTCAAGTGACTCTAATGTATGAGACTTTGATGAACCTGTTGCACCGCCGCAGCCGTCGCGTCCTGTCTTGCCGCCGAGAAGTATAACGATATTGCCCGGAACAGGTCTTTCTCTGCGGATATTCTCAGCAGGAGCAGCACCGAGAACAGCACCTATCTCCATACGCTTTGCAACATAGCCGGGATGGTATACCTCAGCAACATGACCTGTAGCAAGACCTATCTGGTTGCCGTATGAGCTGTAGCCGTTTGCAGCTCCGAGAGTTATCTTTCTCTGTGGGAGCTTGCCTGCGATAGTGTCCTCAACAGGAACGAGGGGATTAGCCGCACCTGTTACACGCATAGCCTGATATACGTATGAACGTCCTGAAAGAGGGTCACGGATAGCGCCGCCGAGACAAGTAGCAGCACCGCCGAAAGGCTCTATCTCAGTGGGGTGGTTATGTGTCTCGTTCTTGAACATGAGTATCCAGTCTTCAAGCTGACCGTCGATATCCACCTTTATCTTTACAGAGCAGGCATTTATCTCTTCGCTCTCGTCAAGGTCAGGCAGTTTTCCGTCAGCCTTCAGCTTCTTAGCGGCAATAGTACCGAGGTCCATGAGAGTAACGGGCTTGTCCGTTCTGCCCAGCTCTTCACGGACATTGATATACATATCGTATGTATCCTTTATATAAGGAGCAGCTATCTTTACGTTCTCAATATTGGTGAGGAATGTGGTATGACGGCAGTGGTCAGACCAGTAAGTATCTATCATACGTATCTCAGTGATAGTAGGGTTGCGCTTTTCCTCATTGCGGAAATAGTCCTGACAGAACTTGATATCATCATAGTCCATAGCAAGACCGAATTTATCAACAAAAGCGTGGAGACCGAAAGCATTGAGATTGATAAAGCCTTCAAGCTCCTCAACAGTAGTAGGTATATCGTAATTTGTATCGAGAGTCTTTACAGTTTCAAGTGAAGCTTCGCGGCTCTCAACAGGGTTTATGATGTAAGCCTTGAGCTTTGCGAAATCATCGTCGCTGATAATGCCTGAGATGATATAAACTCTTGCATTTCTTACGCGGCATCTCTCGCCCTGACGGAGTATCTGTATACACTGCTCACAGCTGTCTGCTCTCTGGTCAAACTGTCCGGGGAGATACTCAACAGCAAATATACGGTCAGACTCGCTGACCTGTGGGAGCTCATCATACACAACGTCAACAGCAGGCTCTGAGAAAACTGTATTTATAGCAGCCTTGAAATCCTCCTCGCTGAGCTTGTCTGCGTCGTATCTGTTGAGGATACGGACACCTGAGATATTGAGTCTGAGGGCAGTTTTGATATCGCTGAGCACAGACTGTGCTTCAACTGCAAATTCAGGCTTCTTTTCAACGTAAATTCTGAATACGGACATAATTCAGTCTCCCTTCAAATTAATTCATAACTCACAATTCATAATGCATAATTCTTCAAGAAAATGCTTCATCAAAACCGTCGCCGCAAAGCGACACCACAATTATGAATTATGCATTATACATCTGCATTAACACAGGTCATCGACAATGCTTCCAAAACAGCAGTCGTGACCACACTCTTCTATTATAACACTAATTATCTGATTACGCAAACTTTTTTCGGGATTTTTTCGGGAAATTTTTATTAATGTATAATCGGGTGCATATCCGCGGTGAAATTCTGTAGAATTTTCACGTTCAAACAGCACCTCTGCCCTTTTCCCCACCAATGAGGCAAGGTATTTTTCCCTTGTTTCATCTGCGGCGGCAGTCATCTCCTGCCAGCGTACAGTCTTGACGCTTTCGCTGACCTGTCCGCTCATTTTATCCGCCCTTGTGCCCTTTCTCCGCGAATATCTGAACACATGGACTTTCGCAAAGCCTATCCTGCGTATGAACTCCACCGACTCCGCATGGTCAGCGTCGGTCTCCTGCGGAAATCCCACCATTACATCTGTAGTGAATGAACATTCGGGGAACACTCCGCGTATACGCTCCGTCAGTGCAAGATACTCAGCGGCGGTATATTTCCTGTTCATGGCTTTCAGAGTCCGCTCACAGCCGCTTTGCAGCGACAAATGAAACTGGGGACAGAACTGCTTTACGGCTTTCAGACGCATAAGAAGCTCCTCGGACATCATCTCAGGCTCTAAAGAGCCAAGCCTTATGCGCTCTATGCCCTTTTCAGCCGCACAAAGCTCTACAGCGTCAGCAAGGTCGCCGCCCCACTTTCTGCCGTAGAATGCCAGATTTATGCCCGAAAGGACTATCTCCTTAACGCCGCCCTCTGCAATAGCTCTCACCTCGTCACCCAGTACCTCAATAGGCTTTGAGCGGCATCTGCCCCTCGCAAATGGTATCAGACAGTATGAGCAAAACTGGTCACAGCCGTCCTGTATCTTGACGAAAGCACGGGTATTGCTGTCAAAGCGAGTGCATTTAAGCGGTTCGAAGATATCGCCCTTGCCGTAATCCTCTATCTCAACTATATGTGAACGTGTCTCAAGACAGTTTTTTACCATTCCCACAATGCGGCTGCGGTATTTTGTGCCTGCGATTATGTCCGCATCTGTCAGTTTTTCCGCCTCTTCCCTGTTCGCCTGAGGATAACAGCCTGTGAGAGCTATGACAGCATTTGGAAATGCCGCCCTTGTCTTTCTCAGTGCCGCCAGTGCACGGCTGTCTCCTGATGATGTCACAGTGCATGAATTTATCACAACAGCGTCCGCATCGTCAGGAATATCTGTTATTTCAAAATCAGCCTCACGAAAAAGCGACTTCATGCACTCAGTCTCATAGTGATTGACCTTACAGCCAAAGGTTATAAAGTATATTTTATACATAACTCACCTGTCCGTCATAAATTATGCACAATATGTTATGTGCACATCATACAATTTTACTTCAAATATTTTATGCACTCTTAATAGTTATCCGCTATCAATAAAAAAACACCTTTCCTGTATCAATCTATTGCACAGAAATGACGAAAATTACCAAAACGGCTTGACACTGCCGTTTTTTAGTGCTATTATATATTTGCGGTAAGGAAAAGCCGCTGAAAAAGAAATAAACAAGAAAAAAACACAACCCAGACATCTGAAACAGGAGGTAATAGTATGACTAAAACAACTGTTAATCTTCAGGCAATCAACGACGTAAAGGAATTCGTCAACATCGTTATGAAGTATGATTTCGATATTGACCTTGTTTCCGGAAGATACGCTATAGACGCTAAATCTATCATGGGTATTTTCAGCCTTGACCTCTCTAAGCCAATCCAGCTTAATGCGCACACAGATGATGCTGATAAGTTCCTTAAAGAGATCGACAAGTTCATTGTCAAGTAAGATATAGCAAAAACACAAAGTAAAAGGGATATGTTCCGCAAGGAATGTATCCCTTTTTTCTTTTACATTATATCGCCGTTTTCAGCGTTTATATACACGTATACGCCGCTTTCATCAACAGGCACCTTCCATGCAAGCACAGGTCCGCTGCATATCGTAAGCTCAGGCTCTGTATCCTTCTCCACCTTGTACTTTGCCGCCGCACACTTTACAGCTTCCTTTGAGCTTACTCTCGGTTTTGTGCTGAAGCCCCATGTATCTTCGTATCCGCTGTTGAGCACAACAGCCTTGTTTCCGACAGAAGTATCCACTGTAAGATTTACAAAGCCTGCTTTCAGGTCTCCGCAGTACTGATCGAACCTGTATTCGATATTCTTGTCATACTCGACTGTATCCGTGAATTTAAGCTCTGAATACACATCGTTGAAGCCCATTACCTCGGAATATGAAGCAATAAGGTCAAGAGCCTGTTTTTCGTCATTTACAGACTCCTCTGAGAGAATGCCCTGTATCAGGCATATCTTGTCCTCGTCCTCTTCATCGCGCTTAATGAATATCTGCTCCTCTCCGTCACGGGGAGTTACATTTTCAAGCTGACGCTGCTGTACCGACCATGTTGTAGGTCTGTCCTCAGCGCCCGAAGCGCCGCCCTTTTTGTTTTTATTTCCCGAGCAACCGCACATTGATCCTGCTATAAGTACAGCTGCTATGACTGCTGCTGCTTTTTTCATCGCAAGCCGCCCCCTTCGTTTATTGTCTGTTATAGTAATTTATTCCGTCATTTGGGCGGAAGTAAGTTCTGATATATCCGTCTTTCGAAAGGATAACGAACTCGTTGGTATCCTCGATGTAGTACACACCGTCGCCGTCCTCGGCTTCCGTCTTGTGGAGAGCTTCGGAATTGTTTACGACATCGCTTGCGCCCTTTTCATACTCCTTAGCCGTAGAGTAGTTGAAATCGCCTTCAAACTCTGAACCGTGCTTCTCAAAATGCTGATTGAGAAGCTTCTGACTGCGGAAATGATACTCTACATAGCTTCCGTCATCGCTCTGGAATACGGACTCAGTGGTGGTGGTAACGTTCTCGTCCTCGGCAGACGTGGTCTTTTTGTCGGACTTGTTATTCTTCTTTTTAGTTGTTACAGTCTCTGTGCTGTCCGCTGTTGTTTCGGAAGACTTATTTTTCTTCGTCTTTTTCGTTGTAGTTTCAGCAGTTTCCTGAGCTTTGGTAGTCCATTCGACAATGTCAACAGCCGTAGTCACAGCCGTTTTGTTTTTATCGGGTCTTTCGGTGTAGCTGTCGCTGTTGTGTTCTGAACAGCCGCTGAAAACAGAAGCCGATATAACGGCAGACGATAATACGGCAAAAAATCTGATATTTTTCATACTTATCCTCCTGACTTTAGCACTTGACCGTTTTCTTATACAATTATACAGCAATCCTCTGAAAATAGCAAGTGATTTTTTCATTTCTCAGTCAACAGTGCAGGTCGGAAAAAAATCCCCTCTTTCTCCCTTTCCCTCTTGAATATACGCAATGTACTTTATCGCATTACCGTAATAAACAAAGTGAGAAAGGGGGAAAGAGGGAATATGTGTTTGTATCCCTCTTGGTCATTGTTTTTTATCGGGCGGCTAATTTCCTGCATTAACAGCGCGGATATCGTATGTAAGCTCAAAATCCGAGTCATCACATTCGCTGTAAAAGCTGCTGACTATCCTGCTTGCCACAAGATGACCGCCCTCGTCATCTGCTCCTATAAGAAGCACAAGCACTCTGTCATCTCCGCATACCGAAGCCATATCGCCGCGCCTGAGACAAAGCTTTACCGCGCTGGAAAGAGTATCCATGACCGTCTGGTGCGAATATTTATCCATGTTTCCGCCGTGAAGCTTCAGCACAAGCACCTGCGCTTTTTTATTTATTCGTTCAAGCACTCTCAGTACAAACCTGTAGATATGCTCAAACTCATCGGAACACACATAGTATGCTCCGCACTCGCCGTCCTTCACGTCCATAAGGCTGTCGAGGCTTATATGCCTGCTTACAGCACATGACGATGACATCTCAGCCAGCGAGAGCGCTCTGCGCTTTAAAAGCTCCTTGCAGGCAGGAAGAATTATTACATCATCAAAGCCAAGACCTAAAAGTATTTCCTGATTTTCGCAGCCACCCTCAGTTGTCACCGCAGCCGCAGGCACTCTGCAAAGGCGTTCATTTGCGCGGATATTCTCAATTACCGTACCTATAGCTCCGCCGCAGTATTCCTCAGAGATAAGCAGTATATCACATTCATTCAGACCGCTGATATCAGCAGCAATTATACATTCAAACGTTTCGCCTATGGAAGTTTCCCAGAACCCTGCTCGGTTCGGACTGTCTATGATACCCGCCTTCATACCGTTTCCTCCGTTAATAATTCGTTCAAAAAGTATTATATCATATTTTAAATTAAGTATCAACTATCTTTTGATACAAATTTTCGTACTATTTTTCTGCTATAAATAACAAAAAGCCCGAAATCTGACTCTCGGGCTCATGATATTACCTATTCTGGCTGTTTCTGTATCTTTTCTTAACATTGAGCAGTGCGGCGGCAAACAGCATATACACCTTTGAGCCGTCACTGTAATCGAATATATCCCTGCTGATAACAGGGTCATCAAAAAGGGTTATTTTCAGTATTATCCTTGAAAACACCACAACAAAAGCCCCCACAATGAGCATTCGGCTCTGTGATATATTAAAATCCCTGCGTATCATTCTCAGCAAAAAGCAGAGGAATACTGCGGCAAATACCGCCGAAAACAAGCTTGTCACCATAAGCCCGAAAATATATGAGCTTTTCTCAGATGACCTGCTATAGTAATCATAAAGGTCAGAGACAAGTTTTACAGCTTCCGCAGAAAGTCCTGTTATGGGAAGCACCTGCATAAGCTTTGAACGCTCGTTGACAATTATCATAACAAGGAAAAATCCAAAAGCCAGCGGAAGAAGTATGTGAGAAATCAACATTTCGGGAATATTTGCACCTTTCGGGTAATTTCTCAGCTCATACATACATTCCCTTATCTCCTCAGTGATAAAGACCACCGCAAAGAAAATGCTGAAAGCTGTCACCGAGCAGTATATTAACCTGCTGAGTTTTTTATAATTGTCACGGTCAAGCTTATTGATAATGTCAAGCTCTTCGCAGGCAGGACATTTTTCGGCATCATCGGGAATACGGCTTCCGCATTTAGGACAGATCTGCATTACAGTTTCCAGCTGTCACAGAGCTTATGGATAGCTTCTGTGAGCTGGCGCATATCCGCATTTGTTCTTCCCTCAGAGTCCTTGATAAGAGCTGAAAGGCGGTCTGATGCGGCAATAAGGTCGCTGTAGGCGATGCTCATGTTTGCTGTATTTTTCTTCTTTGGTATCGGGATAGGCTCAGCGTCGATAGTTATGACATTTTCTGCGATATCAAACTCTGCTCCGCTGTAAGGCACATATACCTCTGCGCCAAGTTCATCTCTCAGGCGCTGTGCAAAGCTCTCAGCCGAAGTGGCTTCACCGTGATTGATGAAATAGCGCTGAACTCCCGATACAGACTTTGCCCAGTCAAGGAGTCCGTTAACGTCTGCATGACCGCTTATGCCCGGGAGCTGAGTTATATGCGCCGCAACCTTTACGGTCTCGCCAAAGAGCTTTACGCGCTTAGCTCCCTCAACAAGGCTTCGTCCGAGAGTATTTCCTGCCTGATAGCCTACAAAGAGGATAGTATTCTGCTTTTTCCAGAGGTTGTGCTTGAGATGATGCTTGATACGTCCTGCTTCGCACATACCGCTGGCTGAAATAATGACCTTCGGGCGTTCATCGCTGTTTATGGCGATAGAGTCATTGCTTGTAACAGTGCGGATAAGGTCATCAAAGCTGATAGGATTTATGCCCTTGCGGACGAAAGAAAGAGCTTCTTCGTCGTAGCAGCTTTCGCGGTTGTTCACGAATATATCCGTAGCTTCATTGGCAAGCGGACTGTCCACATAAACAGGGAAACCATCATGCCCCGTAACAAGTCCCTCTGCCTTGATATGCCTGATGAAATAGAGCATTTCCTGTGTTCTGCCCACCGCAAAGGACGGTATTATAACGCTTCCGCCGCGGTCAAAGGTCTCCTGAAGCACCTTTGCAAGAGAAGTGGTGTAGTCTGTGGGGCGGTCGTGTACGCGATTTCCGTAGGTGGACTCCATTACCACGTAATCAGCATTTGTGAAATGCTGTGGGTCACGAATGAGCGGCTGATGGATATTTCCGATATCGCCGGAAAAAGCGATAGTCTTGGTAACGCCGTCCTCTGTGAGAGTCAGGAGTATGCTTGACGAGCCGAGAAGATGTCCTGCATCACGGAAAAGCACCTTTATACCATCGTATATCTCGACTTCCTTTTCGTACTGATGCGGCACAAAAAGCTCGATAGCTCCGAGAGCGTCCTCCATAGTGTAAAGCGGCTCATAGTTAGGTTCGCCTCGTCTTTCAGCCTTACGGCTGCGCCATTCTGCTTCAAATTCCTGTATATGCGCACTGTCGCGGAGCATAACGCTGCAAAGATTGGTAGTAGCTTCCGTAGCGTGTATCTCACCCTGAAATCCCCCCGAATAAAGCAGCGGAAGCAGACCCGAATGGTCGATATGTGCGTGTGTCAGAAGAACAAAGTCGATACTCGACGGTGAAACAGGTATCTGAACATTCTCAAAAATATCCTCGCCCTGCTGCATACCAAAGTCCACAAGGAACTTCTTGCCGCAGGCTTCTATATAGGTACAGCTGCCCGTAACTTCATGGGTAGCACCGATAAAAGTCATTTTCATTGAAAAACCTCCCTTGCAGATCATATCATGATCCGTGCCGTCAGCTATAAGCCGCTTATACGGAATGCCGACGTGTTATTCTATACATATATTATACCACATTTTTGCGCCGCTGTCTATGATAAAACTGTAAAAAATGCCAGAAGCTTTACTGCGGTGAACTCCAGATTTAACGATAAACGATAAATTTTATCGTGAAATCTGCACAACAGATCAGTCACCGTGCATATCGTTTTATATTCAAACATACAATTTTTAATGATAAACATTAAAAATTCATTGACAAGCGTTAATACTCGTGGTATGATGTAGTCACAGGAGAGGAAGTCCTCAGAAAAACTACAAGGAGATAATTATTATGAACAACGAAAAATTAACTTCAAAGATCAAAAACATAAGCAGGATATCAGTAGTCGGACTTATAGTATACCTATGTGTGACAGTATATACGCTTTTCCCTAACGTTAAAAGTGAATTTATGGCTGGCTGGAATGATTATGAAAAAAACGGATTAGATGATGTTTCAGATTTTGCCGCAGTTTTTGGGTTCCCTGTAAGTGTCGTTATGATAGTAGCTCTTATTATAGCAATAGTTACAGGCTTTCAGCTCCTTTTCGGTATGAGTCGCGGAGAATCCCCCTTTACAAAAAAAATAAGCCGTGCTATCAAGAATATGGGCGTAAGTCTTATAGTTCTTGAAGTCTCTAAAGCATTGTTATTGTATATGTATGATGGAACAATAGAGATAGGTATGCTCTGGCTTGCAGGCATCGTTCTCTACGCCTTTTCACTGGTTTTCCGCTATGGAACAATTTTACAGAAAGAGTCAGATGAGACTCTCTGAAAAGAAAGGAGAATATATGGAAAAGGAAGTCCTTACGAAAAAAATAAGGCGGCTCAGCCGTATAAGCCTTTATCTTATGCTGATATATGCAGTGCTGAATATCAGCGGAGTGCTGCCTACATATAAATCATATATGCTTTACACAAAAGAGCATGACCTCGCAGAAAATATCATCGGTTTTGTTTGCTTTATTACGGTTTTATTCACAGCCCTCGCAGGATTTATCACAGCTGTCATACTGCTTAATGAACTTAGCAGGCGATGTACACCTTTCACCAATAAAATAAGCCGTCTTGCAGGAAATATGGGAATATACCTTATTATACTGGAGATAGCAAAAACTATTTTCATATATATAGTTTCGAGAGAAATAGTGATAGGACTTTTCTGGCTTGCAGGCATAGTTCTCTACGCCTTTTCACTGGTTTTCCGCTACGGAAAGAAATTGCAGAAACTGTCCGACGAGACATTATAAGGAGGCTTAAAAATGAACAGATCAAACATAGAAGCAAAAATAAAAGAGAGCAGTCTCGCCATAATGATAATATCTTTGATCGGCGCTGCCCTGACAGCCTGTGCAGGCTTTTATCAGCTTTTATCAGATGCAGAAAGAGCATCCGACGACTTTGCCAAAAAGATGATGCTAAAAACAG
>SFFP01000034.1 GCA_004556875.1 Ruminococcus flavefaciens | reverse complement strand
TGCAGGTATTTCTTCTCCGCCAAGAGCCTTCTTATCAATTGTGATAACTGACTTTGTGTCGAATACTTCGAGAACTGTTCCGTCCTCTGATACCTTTGCGTCACCGTCTGTTGCTGTCTTTACGTTTCTTACAACACCATCAACTATATCGAATGTGAATGTTGTAACTGTTGTGTATCCGTCAGGAGCAGCTGTTTCTTCAAGGCTGTACTTTCCGTCAGGGAGATATTCAAACTGAACGTCATTTCCGTCGAACACGACTTCCTTAACGCCCTCACCGATCGCATCGTCACCGTTGATCTTTACACCCTCGAGAGTCTTATCAACAGATGTGAGCTTGAATGTAGCCTTACCTGCTTCCTCAGGGATAGGGGTTCCGCCGACTGCTTCCTTATTAAGCTTTATAATAGGAGCGTCTTCAACTACGATGGTCTTTCCGTCAGGAGCTACTGAAGTTCTGCCTGTTGTAACTGCATCGCTCTTTGTAACGATACCGTTTTCAACTGTGAATGTAAAGTCTGTAACTACCGAGTAGCCTGCAGGAGCTGTATCCTCTCTGAGAGTATAGCTGCCGTCCTTAAGGAACTCAAAATCAGCATTGTTGCCGTCAAACTCTACGAAATCAGTATCTTCTTCAATTGCACTGCCGTTTACCTTAACGCCCTGGAGAGTTGCACCCTCGTCATTAGCGATAAGTGTGAACTTTGCCTTGCCTGCACTCTCAGGAATTGGTGTTCCGCCAAGTGCCTGCTTGTCTATCTTTATAACAGACTTTGTATCAAAGACCTCAATCGTCTTTCCGTCCTCAGATACCTTCTTGTCTCCGTCTGTTACAACAGATGAATTCTTTACAACGCCGTTGTCGATCTCAAATGTGAAAGTTGTTATTGTTGTATAGCCGTCAGGAGCTGCTGTCTCTTCAAGGCTGTACTTTCCGTCAGGGAGATACTCAAGCTCTGCGTTGTTTCCGTCGAACTCGACTTCCTTAACGCCCTCGCCGAGAGCCTCACCGCCGTTTACCTTAACGCCTTCAAGTGTCTTGTCAGCGTCTTCAGCAGTTAGCTTGAACTTAGCCTTGCCTGATTCCTCAGGGATAGGAGTTCCGCCAACTTCCTTCTTGTCGATCTTGATGATAGGAGCATCTTCAACTACGATGCTGCCCTTCTCATCTTTATAAGATCTTCCGTTTGTTGCTGATGAAACTTCTGTTACCTTGCCCTTTTCATCAACTGTGAATGTAAAGCTTGAAACTACAGAGTAGCCTGTAGGAGCTGTATCCTCTACGAGAGTATACTTGCCTGCCTTGAGATATTCAAAGTCAACTGCATTGCCGCTGAACTTTGTCTCATTTGTATCTTCTGTAACTTCATTGCCGTTGATCTTAACGCCCTGAAGTGTTGCACCCTCATCGTTTGCGATAAGTGTGAACTCAGCCTTGCCTGCGCTCTCAGGAATTGGAGTTCCGCCAAGTGATTCCTTGCTGAGCTTAACGATAGGAGCATCCTCAACTACGATGTTGCCCTTTTCGTCCTTGTAGGATCTGCCGTTTGTGGCACTCTCTACATTTTCTACCTTGCCGCCCTTGATAGTGAACTTGAATTCAGACACTACCGAGTAGCCTGCAGGTGCTGTATCCTCAACGAGGATATAATCGCCGTCCTTGAGTCCCTTGAATGTAGATGTAAGACCGTTGAACTTATACTCTGCAACATCGCCGAGGTCATCGCTTCCGTTGATGCTTACGCCCTTGAGTGTTGCACCGCTGCCGTTTGGCTTGATAGTGAACTCAACATCGCCCTCAGGAATGTATTCACCGCCGAGTGCTCTCTTGTCGAGTGTGATAGTACCCTTCTTTGTATTGAGAAGGTACTCTGTTGTACCATCATTTAAAATAGTACCGTCCTTGATGATTATTGTCTTTGGCTCTGCAGCCTGATAACCATCGGGAGCTTTTTCCTCTTCGAGGAGATATTCACCGTCCATAAGACCGATGAACTTCTTAGGATTTGCGTCCTTTGAATTCCACTTTGCAGATTCGCCTTCCTTAATAGTATCGGCACCTGCTATCTCCTGTACAGCCTTGTCAGCGGAAGCCTTCACGAAAGTGAACTTCATGTCAGCGCCCTTTTCTGTGCCCTCAGGAGTTGTGTTTCCTACCGAGCCGTAATATTTATAAAGGCTAAGCTCAGAAACACTGTCTGTGATAACGATATTGTTTCCTTCCTTAACAGTAAATCCTGTTGTGTCAGCGCTCTTTAATGTAACGACACCGTCTTTAACATCAAATATGAATGTTGACTCGACCTTTGTGTATCCGTTAGGAGCTGCTGTTTCCTTGAGAACGTATTCACCGTTTTCAAGGCTTGCGATATCAACAGCGCCGCCCTTGAAGGAAATTGTCTTGTTATCTGATGAAAGGATAGCTGTATTGTCATTGAGATCCTTTTTGTCATCAGATGTCTTTGGTTTTGAGAGAGTATTTATCTCTGTAACGCTCTTGTTTGCTTTATCACAATGAACAGCAAATTCTGTTCCGTCGTCAAGCTTTATCACGTAAGTACCCTCATACATTCCGCTTACAACAAGCTTGTCGGAAGCGCTGCCCTTATATGTATAAGTGTTCTGTGCACTGCTGCTGTTGACAGCTGTACCGTTTACGCTTACATGATTCATTGTGCTGCCGCTGATCGTAAATGACTGTGTGCCATTGAGCTTTATCTCAACAGCCTTGTCATTGTACTCATCACTGTCTGTGTCAGCAGCATCGCTGAGTATCTTTATTCTGTTTTCAGCTTCGTCATTCTCAGCTGCAACAGAAACATTTGCAAGTGACTCGTTATCGGTTCTTGAAAGCTCGAACTCTGCGCCCTCTACGATCTTGCCGCCGATATCAGCCTTACTTATTTTAATGGCCTGATCGTTGTCGTAAAGAGTTACAACGTCCTGTGAAGCGCTTGCGTCCTTGCCGCTTGTCATAGCAAGTCTTCCGTTTTCGTCCTTTGAGATGACGAAAGTTTTCGGACCTGATGTAAGAAGTCCAAGCGGAGCTGAAACCTCTTCAACAGTGTATGTACCTGCCGGAAGTCCTGTGAAAGCTACCGCAGAACCTGTTGATGTGAAATCGTATGAAGCTGATTTATCTGCTGCGATGTTTTCAATATTGTTAGATGTAAGCTTGTATGCCGCAAGCTCGTGATTGAGTTCACCAAGCTGAATGCCGTGACCGTTTTCTGTGAAGTACTGTACGTCCTTTGCAGCTACAGAAGACATATTGATCGGCTGATTGAACTCGTCAACACCTGTAAGTCTGAGAACAGCGCCTGCAACAGGTGTATCAATTCCGTCTGCTACCTGTCTTGTCTTACGGATAAATGCTGTATAGACTTCATCGATAGCTGTGATCGAAGCTGTCTCTGTGTCAGTCTTATCCTTTGCGATAACTCCTGTTACATTATCAGAAGTTACCTTGCCCTCACTTACAGTGATAACTGTAGGCTTGATAGGCTGGCAGCCGTCAGCTGCTGACTCTTCGCTGAGGATATACTTACCGTCGGGAAGCCCCTTGAAAGTGATATCTGTATCAGTTGTGATCCACTTGATAGCAGAAGCGCTGATAACAGGCTTGCCGTTTTCAACTGATCTGCCGTCGAGGTTTGACATAACTCCTTTAAGAGTATCGCTTTCGTTATCCGGAGTATCAAGAGTCAGGACCATGTGTGCGCCGATGACCTTTTCGCCTGCGTTCTTAACGCTGTAGCCGTCAGCTGTAGTCTCGGCGATCTCAGTTGTATCCTTTATCTTCGAGAAAGTAAGCTCAGATGTCTTCTTGCTGAAGGAATTATAAGGATAGAAGTGTATCTCAGCCTTTGTGAAAGCTACGCTCTTTGCGATAACGCTTCCCTCGCAGTTTCCGCCGCCGTTGCTGTAAGCACCCTTAGGGGCAACAACATGACCGCCGCCGAACTTGAAGTTTACTTCAGATGAATCAGGGAAATTCCATACAAGGTTAAGACCAAGATCAAGATTTATCTGACCATTCTGAGTTATGTCATTATCTCCGAGAACGTGGAAAGCTGTTGTATTTCTTCCCGAATCAACGCCGCCGAACTGAACAGGCTTGAAGCCGTCCTCTGAGTTGCCGTCGAATGTAAGAGAAGCCTTGTCGATATCCTCAACAGTGATGGTATATCCGCCGGTCGCGATCTTTCTTATATCGCCGTTCAGCGAGATGATCTCTGCCTCCTCGAACAGCTCCTTTGGTATCACGATATTTGACGGCATACTGTCAAAATCGATATTCAGCACCTTGATATTGTTGCCGTACCAAAGTTCTCTGTCCTCAAGTGCGTCCGATGTAAGTCTGTATGCATCGGGAGCGTTTTTCTTAGCTTCCGACCATGCGGAGATCTTGGCGAATGCATCATCGAAATCGATGTAATCGTTCTCTATCTTCTGGAATTTCGAACCTTCGCCTGCGAGATATGATAATGATTCGTTGAGCTCGTGATAGTATACAGGCTGTCCTTCGTACTGCTTCCAAAGATCTTCGCCGAAGCCTTTAAGGAAATTAGCCTCTGCTTGGTAGTTTCCGCTCTTTTCGATATTGCCGATAAACGAAGGCGCAACCGAACCGTCGCCGAAATGATCGATCTGTCCGGTACCGCCTATGGCTACCGAACCGACCGTATGATTGCCGATGTTGGCATCATTCTGGATAAAGTAAGAATATTCGCTGAGGATATCTTCAACAGCATAATCCTTACCATACTTTGGGTTTGGCGTTTTCCCCTCAGCGGCCGCGTAAAAATTCGAGCCGGCAGGAAGACTGTTCGGCAGGGCATAGGTGACCGCCAGAAGTCCCGAGGTAACGCCACTTATCAATCTTTTCCCCAAAGATTTTTTCATGGTCATTCCATCCTTTCTACATAGTATTATTTTACAATCCCCGTAAAATTACCCTTCTGCTTGTCCGCATCATGATATACTTACAGATTTTTGCACTTTAATTATAACATACTGATATACAAATTGCAATATTTTAACACTTACTAAAATTTAGAAAAATTTAACGAATATTTGTGTATCTTGATGTTTAACAGCTTTTTTTCTGGAAATTCAATAGCAAGTTCAACAAAATGCACCAAAAAACGGGTCAACTACTTGTGCAAATTCAGGTGACCCCTGTCAAAAATTTCTTAACAATCGCCATCGCGAAATATACTGATAGTATTTTATTTGAGCAGATTAAATTCATATAAAAGTTATATTTGTAACATATGTACTATTTAATAATAAGTTGTTAACATTTTTCTGTAAATTGATACTTTACAAAATTTACAAAAAGTGATATTATATATATATTGTATTATATCCCTTATGGGAGTAGTAACAAGGAGGATTTTAACAATGCAGAAATTCAAGTTTGACGTCAAGACTATAGTCATGCTCGGCTTGCTGACGGCGATCATTGCGGTATTCTCATTTACGCCCATAGGTTCAATACCTGTAGGCCCGCTTGTAATCACGCTGAACATCATCCCGATAGCAATAGCAGCGATCACGCTCGGTCCAATAGGCGGTGCGATCATAGGCGGTGTCTTTGGCATATTCAGCTTTTTGCAGTGCTTCGGAATCGGTATCCCGAGCGGTATGGGAGCTATACTGGTAGATATCAATCTTCCTTTCGCTTTCATTCAGCGCTTTGTACCTCGTCTGCTGGACGGATTCCTTGCAGGACTTATTTTCCAGTTTATCGCCAAGATATCCGATGTCCGCATATCATGCTTCGTCACAGGTCTTTGTACAGCCTTCTTGAACACAGCATTCTTTATGCTGTCTCTGGTATTCCTTTTCGGAAACACAGAATATGTTCAGGGACTTATGAAAGGCAAGAGCATTATCCCATTCATTATAAGCTTCGTCGGTATGAACGCCGTCGTTGAAATGATCGTTTGCACAGTCGTTACAGGCGCAGTTGGTACTGCTCTTTATCAGGCAAAATACATAAAAGCACCGGAAAAGAAGTCTCACTCTTAAACGCAATAAATAACAAGCCCGAAAGCCATTTCAAATATCGACTTTCGGGCTTTTCTATTATCAGACTTTTACTGTATTTTATAATGTAAAGAAACATCAGTAAGCACATAAGCCGGAAGATATCCGCTCATCAGAACCTCCTCCGTAGTCATAATGACTGTTATCCTTCCGACACCTCCGATATTCACCTTTTACAAGTGCAAAATAGTGTTATAACACTATTTTCACAGTATCGGTTTTGTATAATTTTTTCGATAATTTCAAACATTTTTTTACATATCAGCAAAACCTTTTTGGCTCAGCCAAAATGATACACAGACTATCAAAAAATCCGCTCAAGGCTTTATATAGCGCCTAAAACAAGCAATAAAGGTATCGCTGAAAAGCCACGATATTTAGTTTAAAGATATATAACTTGTGGTATAATTGCACTAATTTATAAATTTTTGTTATGAGACTGTGATTTTTTTAACGTTTTGCTCAAAAAAAACGCAAATCGGCTTTTTTCTATTGACAGCGCGCTGATTAGGTGATAAGATGTATTTATAATATATAAGGAGTAAAAAAATGTATAAAAGAGCGTTCCTATTTAATGGCATAGGCTCTAAACCCGAAAAGCTTCTGGTAAATCTTCCGCCCGAGCTGATGGATAAGTATGAATTTTATCTCGAAACTGCATTCGGCAGATTAGGACTCAACAAGGATCTTGAAAAAAACAAGGCTTATGACGGCAGAGTCGCTGAGTGGATCATCTCGCTCATTTGCGACAGGGTCGTTTTCGAGCACTACATCGACAAAGGCATCATACCCGATATCGGTGCAGGCTATAGTTCGGGAATAGTCAGCATAAGCAGCTGTTTCGGAGCTGTGCCGCATGAATTTGCACATGATATCATAATGATGAACCGCGCTACTATGCGCTGTCTTGAAGAGCACAATGAAAAGCTCGATATGGGCATCGTTATCGGATTCTCATATAACGACATTGAGGAGATGTTCAAAGGAAAATTCTCACAGGACGAGATCATAATCGGAAGCGGTAATTCCAAATTCCACGTCATGATAAGCGGCCGTGCAGATTCAGTCGAAAAGGCTCTTCTCCTCTGTCAGAACGAAGGCGCTATCAAGGCATTCAGCTTTGGTACAGGAGTTGCCTATCACCACCCTATTATGAAAAAATATTCACAGGAGTACGTTGATTTCTGCGCATCTGCAGAGTATAAAGCTCCTGTTTACCCTATACTCTCTATCTTCAACAGAGAGGTAATGACAACAGGTCAGCAGATACTGACCGAAAACCAGCTCAATGTGTATACTCCCATACGCTGGGATCTGGCACTCAACAAGCTTGAAGAGCTGGGCGTGACGGAATTCTTTGACGTAAGTGCCAACGGTGCTGTAAGCAAATTCTCACGAGTAAGCAGAAAATGTAAAATTTACACCCTTGAGGATGTGTAAGTTTTTCATATATAACCCATGAAAAGGGAAAGACATTATTTTGGAGGTTTTCATTTATGAGAGAGATCACAGAAGAAATCAGACAGGAAATCAAGGACATGATTTTTGATTACTACGCAGATGAATGCGAAGTTGAAAAGGACGAGATCACTATGGATACAAATCCACAGGAAGATCTTGGAAGCGATTCACTCATGTTCGTTGAACTTATCGAAATGACAGCTGATAAGTATGACCTTGACATCAAGCTTCAGAGCATCGGTAAGTATATGCTCAAGGCGCCTATGGAGACAATGAGCGATGTCGTTGAGATGTTCTGCAAGATATACCAGTACGGTAACGATATCGTTAATCAGTGAGAGGTCTGAATGTTCAGGACAAATTTATCTGAGCTTTATGCCGAGGATAATATTGCTGTACTTACAATTGACAACGGGCCTAAGAACCTTTTGACAGAGCCCGAATTCGCAGACCGTAAGGAGCTCCTCGACTGGCTGGACGCAAATCCGCAGATAGGAGCTCTTATTATTACCGGTAAGGGACGGCATTTCTCACATGGCGCTGATGTTTCGCTCTTCGGTGAAGCAGGGGGCAGTGACCTGTCGGCAAAGCTTGAAAACGCAAGGGAGCTTCTGCGCACCATCGAAAAGCTCCCGATAATAACTGCGGCTGCCATTAACGGCGGCTGTTTCGGCGGAGGACTTGAGATAGCCCTCAGCTGCCAATTCAGGGTAGCCTCACCTTCGGCTTTCCTCGGGCTTCCTGAAATCATGCACGGCGTAGTCCCGGGTATGGGCGGAATGGAACGTCTTTACAGACTACTCGGCAAGGAAAAGGCTCTGCAGATGATACTCTGCGGAGAAATGATAGGCGCTAAAGAAGCGCTGGATATGGGCCTCGTTACAAAGCTCAGCGAAAACAGGAACTCCTTTGAAGAGACAAAGGCTTTCGTGAAAGAGCTTTTAAACGGCAAGTCCCTTACTCAGATACGCGCTATCGTTGATACTATAAACCTTGCAGCCGAGGGCGTTACCGACCCGTCAAAGGGCAAATTTGAAGCGGCTCTGGCGGAGGCTTTCAAAAAATGAGAAAAAGCTCATATCAGCTTACAGTAAGAGGTTATGAGCTCGACTCTTTCGGACACGTAAACAATGCCGTATATCTTCAGTACGCAGAGACAGCTCTGTGGAACTTCTACAAGACAAGCGGCATTCTCAGTGTTCTTGAAAAAGAAGGGCTTTTCCCTGTTATAATGGAAAGCAGCCAGAGATACATACATGAGCTGCATCTGCTGGACGAGGTCAGGATCGATACAGAGGTCTCCTGCTCGGGCGGAATAGTCAGCTATAAACACAAAATGATAAATATATCCACAGGACTTGTTTCCTGTAAGGTAACAGGCAAGCTTGTATACGTCAACAAGGAACGTATAATATGCGATATTCCTCAAGATGTTATAGCTTACATAGAGGGCACAGACAATGACGATAAATAATCACGGCTACGCTGTCAAGGTAAGTGATATAGCCTCGCTGTATGAGCTTACTTCAGCAAATGCACAGCTTGACGGCGCTTGTCTCATCATAGTGTATCCCAAAAGCAATACTGTTATCGGAAATACCGGCGAGGAAATATCCGCTGTAAAGGAATTTTTCACAAATGCTGAGTTCGTTTCCGCAGCAGCCTGCAGTGAAGATACAGACGAAAAGCTTACAGCTCTCTTCGACTTAAAGCTCAATTGCGACGAGGTCGATGAGTATGTCGAAAAGCTTTTCAAGGACAAGACAAAAAAACAGATAAGGGAGATAAACGCCTGCTTTACAGCATCGCGTACAGCTCCTGCGGAAAAGGTGCTCGAAATAGAATCGAGAGCTTTCTACCGCCTTATGGCAGACAAGAACGGAGGTAACTCCAATGAATGAAAATAACGGCATGATCCTTGAGGAACAGGACGGTGTCCTTATCCTCTCAATGAATATGCCCGGCAATAATCTGATGACTGCAGACTTTTTCAAGGAATATGAAGCCGTTATGGCTGATATCGAGGAAAAAGCAGCAAACGGCAATTACAAAGGACTCATAATAAAAGGAGCAGGAAGACATTTCAGCGTCGGCGCTGATGTTGATGCGCTGTCTGACCGTTCCGCCAACGAATCGTACGACGACTCTACAGGGGTTCTTCCCGAGGGTCACATCAAACAAAAACATTTCTTCACATTTCTTCGTAAACTCCCGTTCCCCGTCATTAGTGTGGTAACGGGTTTCTGTATCGGGTCAGGCAGCGAGATCGCTGTTAACAGCCACTACAGGATCATTGAGAAAAACGCAAGAGTCGGTCAGCCTGAATCTACATTCGGCATTCTTCCCGCTCTTGGCGGAGTTGCAAGAACTATAGAGATATGTGGTATACAAAATGCGTATACTCTCGTAATGTCAGGCGAACTTATCCCTGCCGACGAAGCCTTTGAGCTTGGCTGGGCAGATATATTCGCAGAAAAGAAACAGGGTGTTCCCGAAGCATTGTCCCTTATCGGATATATCGCAGAGAATACCGACAAATTCGATCCTGACAGCTACAAAAGCTATATAGCTTCCTACTTAAAAAGCAAGGAGGCATAATTATGAAAATAGGTATCATCGGCTACGGCAAAATGGGAAAGGATATTTTTTCCCTTTTCTTTGACAAACTCCCCGATGCGCAGTTCGTGGTCATCGACCTTTTCGGCGCTGAAGAGAACACCGCAGCCCTTCTCAAAACACTTGGCAAAAGTCTCAAACGCAAAAAGCTTACAGAAGAGCAGTATGAATTCAAAAAACAGTCGTTCATATTCACAGACGATACATCAGCATTAAGCGGATGCGATGTCGTCATAGAGGCTATTTTTGAGAATATGACTGCAAAGAAGGACATCTTCGCAAGAGCAGCTGCCGCAGTGTCAGACGACTGTCTGCTGCTCACAAACACATCTTCGCTTGACATCGCCTCTGTATTTGAGGATATTCCTCACAGAGAGCGCTGCTTCGGACTTCATTTCTTCTACCCCGTAAAGCTCACAGGCTTTGTAGAACTTAATGTGCTTCCCGAAAACGATGAAAGCTGCATCAGCAAAGCTGCTGAGCTGGTATCATCAGCAGGCAAAAAGCCTATTATTTTTTCGGGCGGATATCACATTTATCTTAATCAGATACTTGCCTGCATGGTCTCTCACGCGATATACCTTAAAGAGAGCATGGGTGTTTCTGCAGCTGAGCTTAATAAGGCACTTGAAGATATGTTCTCTGTTGCAGCACCTTTCGATGTTCTCGACAGCGTGGGACTTGGACTGATGGCAGGCAGCCCTGATAATTTCAGGATCGAGAGGAACAGGGGACTTCTCGGATATGGCTGTGAAAAAATGAACGGCTGGCTTAACGAAGGCTGCCCTAAGGAAACTTTATGTTTCCTCGATTTTATGAATGAGCATGAGACCGCAAGCGGTGATCCATGCGACAAAGCAAAGCTTTATATGACGGCGCTCATTCTCAATGAGACTGTGAACGCTGCTTCGGAATACAGCGGCGACAGTTCAGTGCTTATCGAAGCTGTTCAGGATACTCTCGGCATCGCCGATACTCCTGCACGCTATTACAAAGAGTATGGTGCTGAAACACTTTTTGCGGCACTTGATGAACTGCACAGCAAAACAGGCTTTGGCTCGTACATACATCAGGGTAAAGATGTATGGGATAAAACATTCGCAAACTAACATGAGATCAGATATGAGGTATTATTTATGAAAAAAGTTGTTATCACAGGTATAGGAGCAGTTTCCGCTATCGGCTATACAGTGTCCGATTTCTGGAATGGACTTATTTCAGGAAAATGCGGAATGAGAACTATGACCCGAATTTCACCAGACAACCATGACACCACTGTTGCTGCAGAGGTAGACGACGCTTTCGAGGCTGAGGCTTCAAAATACTGGAAAAAGCGTCAGCTCAACGCTACTACAGCAGCGATAAGAATGGGACTTGCTTCAGCAGGCGAAGCCGTTGAGGACAGCGGCATCACCACAGACAACTGCAAGGCAGAAAAGGTCGGCATAATCTATGGCGTTATCGATAACTCATTTGAGGACGCTGAACTTGACAAGCCCCTTAATATCACTTTAAAAAGAATGCCTAACGAGCTTCCTGCACTCGTTTCCATAAGATATGGATTTACAGGACCATCCTTCAACGTAAGCACAGCCTGCGCTTCATCGGCTTTCGCTGTTGCTCTCGGCAAGCAGCTTATCGAAGCAGGCATCTGCGATGTAGTTATTACAGGCGGTGTTTCAAACTGTGTTACACATCAGATCGTAACAGGCTTTAACCAGCTTCTTGCAATGTCTGTAAATCCTGATCCAAACACTGCTGTTCGTCCTTTCACCAAAAACCGTGACGGTTTTATCATGGGCGAAGGCGGCGGCACTATCGTGCTCGAATCAGAGGAATCTGCAAAAGCACGCGGAGCTAAGATATACTGTGAGCTTGCAGGCGCTTCAATGTGCGGCGAGGCTTACAACCTTACAGCTCCAAAAACAGACGGCACAGGCATGGCTGAGTCTATGCGCCTTGCTCTCAGCAATGCAGGCATAAAGCCTGAGGCCGTCGATTATATCAATGCACACGGCACATCAACAGGTCTCAACGACTTATACGAAACTAAGGCAGTAAAAGAAGTATTCGGAGAAAACGCTTATAATATCCCAATATCTTCAATAAAGGCTTCTATCGGTCACACTCTCGGCGCAGGCGCTGCACTTGAGGCGATTGCCTGCATAAAAGCTATAGAAACAGGCATCGTTCCTCCAACCCTCCACTATGACGAACCAGACCCTGAGCTTGACCTCAACTACGTTCCGAATAAAGCTATCGAGCATAAGGTAGACGTTGCTATCTCTAACTCATTCGGCTTTGGCGGACACAACTCCACCCTTGTTTTCAAGAGATATGAATGATACTGATCAGATATAGGATCAGTTTTTGAAAAGGATATTAAAATAAGTTTTTGAAAGATTGAAAGGATAAAAAAGATATGCCGATAGCACAGATGAAAACAAACTACAAGTTCAGCTCGGATGCTGCACGCACCAGCTTTCTTGATGAAGCCGCAGGTGAGCTTTCTGAAATTCTCAGAAAGCCCCTTCCTGCTATAATGGTAATGCTCGATGACTGTTCAATGTATATGAACAGCAGCGAGGATACTGTATTTTTTGCGGAATTCCGTTATATACTTCCTCAGGAATGTGCTGACTGCAAATCAGAATTTCTGAAAGAGCTTGCAGACAGAATGCTCAGTCTTAT
>SFFP01000345.1 GCA_004556875.1 Ruminococcus flavefaciens | reverse complement strand
TATTTAAGACGTGCGAAGAAAACCACCGCCCCACCACGCATTTAAGATGTGAGTGGCAAACTGCGCCCTAACCAGCGCACACACCGCACGTTTAAGACGTGAGCGGCAAACCCCGCCACGCACCGGCAAGCTGTCGGCTCGCACAGAGTCGCACGCCGCCATTGTCGGAGCGGCATATGCATACCCCGTCCGCACGAGGTCGAGGTGTGCCCACCCCCCACAGACCTGAGACACCTGTGGGGTAAAATTTTGTCTCTTGGAGGTTATTATGTTTATGTATGCAATTTATATCAATTATCAGGAAAGAATTATCGTTGTAGACGAAAGAGCAACACAGACCCAGTATGTATTCACTGAAGGGGGAAACCCTTATGAGCACAGCATTTCACTGCACTGTAATGAGTACCCGTTTGACGACGTGGTGCAGATTGATGAACCAACATACGAGACAGATACAAATCCAATAAAGGCTGGTTGTCCCTATGACATATGGGACTTCGACGCATTTGCGTCAGGTTTAGAGGAAACATTCGGACGTAGGCGACAGACATTTGTACCGTCGCCTAATGTGCTGAAATTCCTCCGCATTTGCCGTAAGGCAGCAGCAGAGGGTTTCAATGCCCTTGAAAATGGTTGGGGAGAGATATGTACTCGTCTCCCTCAGCGCCCGATGTACTGTTGGGCAGCGAGTGAAGCAGATAGAATTGGTTTGCTTGACCTCAACGATTAAGAGAGACGAGTACCACCCCGTTTCAAAGTAAAAATATCCGCCCTCTGGAGTATCGGGGCATTAAATCGGTACTACCCCACCGCACCCTTTAAAAGGTGCAACGTCGTCAGTTCTATGCAATAGTATGGAACGGCTAAACCCACGACCGCCTATTAAGGCAGAAAAGGAGTATATTTATGGGACAGATGATTATTCAGAGCATTATCGCACGGAGCGAAGGTCTTATCAAAGACAGTGCCACATTTAAACGGGTGGCAAGGGGAGCTGACGGTACAGGCTATGACTACATTTCAGACGAGCAGCTTGAGGTACTTTATCTCTTTTATGTTATGGAGGTGGACAGCAATGGCTGAATTCTATAGATTAGAGATAAGCGTTATTCTCAAGAGGATAGCTGCGCTCAACTCAGATCTGATTAAATCCAACTCAAGGCGAGACAGACATTTTATCTTAGAAGAATTGGAGGTCGCCTATTGCGAGTTATCAGACGCAATAGGTGATTACCGCCACGAGTTGGCGGAGGTATAATATACATCATAATATTTAAACAAAAAAGGAGTGATATTGAGTGACTATAGGAGCTGCATACTTCCAGCATATTGAGAAATTTGTCTGGAGAGGTTTGACTGGTTATTACCTCATAGAGGGTATAAATGTATGCACTTCATACTTATGGAGCAAACTTCACCCACGGGGAGAGTATTACGAGGAACCCCCGCCCATCGAGCAGATAGGCGAGTACGTCACCCTCTACTGTACGCCACCGTAGGGTAAGAACTCGCCTGAGACCCGAGTAAGTCATTAAACTGCTCATTTTTTGCGCCTTGTCGCATGACCCGAGCAAGTCATTAAACTGCTCACACAAAGGTGTTGCCCACATAGTAATATGTCGGCGGCAGCAAGTTGGGCACTGGTATGAATTGACACGTTTAGCGAACGCCTTGCCCGTAAAACGCAGTGAGCTACTCTTGCGCACCTTTTATGTCCCGAAGTCTGCACGAGGGCAGAGGGGCACTATACTATAAGTTAAAGGAGAATATACTATGGCAGATGTTTACAGCATAGTGACTGAAAAGATTCTTAAGGCTCTTGAGGAGGGAGTTGTCCCATGGCAGAAACCGTGGGTAGGTACAGGAGCCGCAATCAACTACGTTACCCGCAAACCCTACAAGGGCATCAATACTCTCCTGCTGGACCAGCCGGGAGAATATATAACATTCAAGCAGTGCACAACACTCGGCGGCAAAGTAAAGAAGGGTGAAAAGGCTCAGATGATAGTATTTTTTACGTTGTCTGAGAAAAAAGAAAAAGATATCAACGGAGAGGATAAAATTATATCTTTCCCTGTGTTAAAGTATTATAATGTCTTTCGTCTCTCGCAGTGTGAGGGTATTGAGTCTAAGTTGACACCGCCTTCACCCGAAGCTGACCCGCTGGCAGAAGGTGAAAACGTTATAAACGGATATGTTGCACGAAGCGGCGTAGGTTTTGAAGCAGTAAAGGGTTCAGATAGAGCTTTTTATCGTCCATCTGAGGATAGGGTAGTAGTGCCTCATATCAGTCAGTATAAACTGATCGAAGAGTATTATTCAACAACGTTTCACGAACTGACACATTCTACAGGGCATAGCTCACGCTTAAAGCGTTTTGGGGATAAGAATGACGGAATTGCCGCTTTTGGCAATGATGTCTATTCTAAGGAGGAATTGATTGCTGAGATTGGTTCCTCTATGCTTATGTCTATTGCAGGCATAGAGAGAAGCGAAACGTTTCAGAACTCAGCAGCATACTTGCAGAGCTGGCTTAATGTCCTAAAAGGGGACAAGCGGCTCATTGTGACCGCAGCAAACGCTGCCCAGAAAGCAGTAGACCTCATTCTGGGCAAGTCTCCTGCGGAAGCATAAGCTACAACACTATATTTAAACAAGGGGGGTGATAATTGGTAATTGGAAATACGAAAAAGGGTGAACCAATAACCGAAA
>SFFP01000344.1 GCA_004556875.1 Ruminococcus flavefaciens | reverse complement strand
TGCCTTTGTCAATAAAAAACTGAGCCACAGCGCTAATAAAAAAGTGAGCCAGTTTTGATAAAAAAATAATGAGCCACTAATCATTATTCATGGTCGAGTCGATGCGGTAAGATGAGCTGCAGTTCATATTCAGAACGAAGGATCTGAAAGTTACTCTGTCAATGAGTGCAGCAAGCATCATCTCGTTTTCAAAAAGCTGCGTCCATTCTGAAAATTCAAGATTTGTGCTGATTATCACGCTGGCTCTCTCGGAACGTTCGGATATGATCTGGAATAGCATCTCTGACTGAT
Source organism: Ruminococcus flavefaciens (assembly GCA_004556875.1). GTDB lineage: Bacteria > Bacillota > Clostridia > Oscillospirales > Ruminococcaceae > Ruminococcus > Ruminococcus flavefaciens_S. Next base: position 2,120 of record SFFP01000344.1, on the reverse strand, counting down.
ATCTGTTGAAAGTCAGGTAACTAAGCTCATCGATTATCAACAAATCTATCTTACTGAGACTTTTCTCCAGCCTTGAAAGCCTATTCATCTGAACAGCTTCTGCAAGTTCAGATGCGAGATTGACCGCAGTGTAAAATTTTACACGGTACCCGGCTTCACAGGCGTTCATGCCCAGAGCGATCGACAGATGTGTCTTTCCGCTTCCGGGATTGCCTATCATAACGATATTCTGACGCTGCTTTATGAAATCACAGGAAGCGAGCTGCCGTATTGTACTTTCGCTGACGTTTTCAATCCTTGACATATCAAACTCATCAAGTGTTTTCAGCGACGGGAACTTTGCAGCTTTTATCCGGCGTTTCTGACCTGTTACCGAGCGTTCTGCAAGTTCCTGTTTCATCAGCTCTATCAGGAATTGCTCATAACCGTCATCAGCTGAAAGCTGTCTTATGACTTTATCATAGTTATTGAAAGTAGGTACTCTTAGTTGCTTGGCGTAAAGTTTGATCGTTTCTTTCTGTACACTGTTCATACTGTATCACCACCTTTCAGCAGTGAATCATAGCGTTTAAGATCCGGCAGTATTATCTTTACTGATGATTCTATCGGCACATTTTTTACTGTATTACTGATAACACAGGCGTACAGTGTATCATAGGAATCTACATAAGGCAAGTGCTTCAGTAATTCGTTTCCCGCATCAAGATACAGTCTCAATGCTTTAACGATCTCTTTAGGACTATCGAGTTTTATCAGAAATTGATAAAATTCCTTGGGGACAGTCTCCTTTATCGGCGCAGCATTGTAAACGCTTCTTGGTCGTCTTTCGATAAGTCCTATGTAGTGTTCAAGACAGTAATGAGTGCAGTTGTGGCGGTAATCACGGTCATATTCAGCTATGAGATTTCCACCAAACATCACTATGAGATTTCCACCAAACATCATTCTTACCTTATTGCCGCTGCCTTTGACTGTTATGGTTTTGGAGCTGTATTGATAAGGAACTGAATACTTGTTGTGATCGAATCTCACAAGTGAGAAATCATCAGCTTTCACCTGAATCGTGTTTGATGTATCATAGCGATACGGGGGTAAAGGTATCCAGCGTTCTTTGCAGTTTTCAGCCATTTCGCCTACAGTCATGCTTTTGCCGGATATCTTATGGTCCCTGTACATACTGCAATATTCAAGCAGCTTTGTATTAAGCTCCTCGATAGTTGATATATTCGGCACAGGCACGAAAAAGTTTCTTCTGACAAGACCCACCAGACCTTCTACAAGACCTTTTTCATGACCCTGTGCAGGATTGCAGAACACAGGTTTAAACGAATAGTGTGCCGAAAGTGCAAGATACTTATCCGTAGCTTTGGCATGATGTCCGAAGCCTTCTTTTACAGCGACACGAGCGTTGTCGAAGATGATCTTCTGCGGAGTTCCTCCAAAATGGTCAAGTCCCTTTACTATTCCTTCAAGAAAGCTTTCTTCATTCTGCCGATAGAAGGCAGTAACAAAAATATCTCCACTGTAGCATTCACGCATACACCATATCTGTATCTTTTGTTTGCAGCCATCGAGGATGATTGTTGCTTCACCCCAGTCTACCTGTACAGCTTCGGCCGGTTCGTATGACAGCGGTACAAAGATATCATGAATATTGCAGCGTAGTTCCGCTACAGTTCGCCTTACAGAGGCTTCACAGCCCTCAAAGCCGTATTCGGCAACCAGACGTTCGTATATCTTATGAGCTGTATGGTGCTGTTTCCGTGGTGCTTTCTTATCAGATTCTATGCATTTTATTATGAAGGCTTTGACTTCATCGGTAATGATATCGTTCTTCCTGCCGCTGCCGGGATTTCGTTCCCACGGAACGGTCTGCCCTTCCCAGTATTTCTTTACTGTATTGCGTGATACACCAAGTATCTTCGCTACATTACGTTGACTGTAGTCAGTATGCTCACGATAATATCTGATCTTTTCATAGATCTCCATTGCTATTGCCACTCCTTGTTCCTCCTGTACACAAGTTCTTTCTCTTATTATACAGGATTTTTATTTTTAGTGGCTCACTTTTTTATTATCATTTTGAGGCTATCTGGCTCAGTTTTATTTTAGCATACATA
>SFFP01000033.1 GCA_004556875.1 Ruminococcus flavefaciens | reverse complement strand
CCGCGGTCGTCGATGAATCCCACGCCGATCTCAAACGCCACGGTACCCGCGCCGCCGCTCAGGCCGGTCGTCTCCGTATCCAGGAACAGCACGCGGCAGATATCCCAGCTGTCGCCCGAAAAGCGCGAGGGACAGGAGCATTTCAAGAGCTTTAACCTCAGTGATTACCAGAAAAAAACATTCTCGATGTTCGGCGGCGAAGAAGAACAGGTGACAATGCAGTTTTCAAACGACAAGGTCGGCGTTGTTGTTGACCGCTTTGGCAAGGACATTATCATTTCAAAGTGCGACGAAAACAGCTTTCAGGTGACTGTCAGCGTCAACGTAAGCCCGCATTTCCTCGGCTGGATATTCGCCCTTGGCGACGACGTGAAAATTCTCGGCCCCAAGTCGGTAATTTCACAGATGAAAAAGCAGAGCAAAAAGGTTGCAAAGCTTTATAAGGATAAGGATAAAAAATAGTTTTGAGTTTGAGTTTAGAGTTATCGGACATAAGACTTAGCTTATTAATGGGGCGAACCGGGTGTTCGCCCTTTTTGTCTGAAAAATTTTTAAAAGGTATTTAAAAACACTTTTCTTTTTGGTATAATAAAACAAATATAAAAAATATATATCATATAGAGAAAGAGGTGGAAGAAATGGCAGATAAGGAAATACAGACCACTGTTGACGGTCTCAGGGCTGTTGAACTGTATTTTCGGACGATAAGAGAAATATCCAATGGAAATACTGCTTTTTACCAGTCTCAGACGCGGCTGAATTCGCCTAAGCTGGGAGTTCTTTCACCTGATAAGTACCGCGATGTCTGTGAGATGACAAGTCAGGCGGACAAGCTTTTTCAGCTTGAAATGCTCCAGACTATCGAGGCTTGCAGGACTTTTACAGAACGCGAGCTGAACTTTGGCTGGATATCCGTTTATATGCCTGTAAGATTTCTGAAAAATGAACAGTCGGCAAAGGCTGTTGCGGAAATATTCCGTAAACAGGAGATATCGACCAATAAGATATGCTTTGAGCTTTCTGAAAATCTCCTTGCAGAGACTGACGGAAAGGCTGCGGAGTCCATACTGAATATGCGCAATTTCGGATTTCATTTTATGCTTACCGATTTTGGCGGAAGCTATTGTCCGATGATGCGTCTTTCAAATTTTTCAGTGGATTACGTCATGCTTAGTCCTGAAGTATCAAACTACATAGGCAGGGATGAAAGGTCTGACAATGCGGTAAAGTCGATAATCTCATTCGTCAACGAGATAGGCTCAGAGCCTGTTGCTGACGGAGTTTTTAACAGCCGACAGGCTGAAACGCTGTATTCTTTTGAATGCTCTTACTGTGCAGGAAGTCTTTCGGGAAAATATATGGCCGAAAGATATGTCAGAAGGAGAGCGGAAACTTGAAAGGAGAATAAACACTGATCTTTCATCAGCTTACAGCTGTATGAGATAAATTTTAATTTGCATGAAATGGAGAGTTCGCTGTGGATAAAAAATTGATTGATGTCCTTGAACTCAGAAGAACTGCCAAAGAGGTCAAACGCCATGTCATAGTCATGAGGGTTCTTGCACTGCTTGCGATCATACTTATACTTATCATTGCTGTAGCCTACGCTATATCTTATTTTTATGATAAGTTAGGAAGCTTTACCGTAAAGGTAAACAAGTATGATATGGTGCATCAGGGACTTACACTTTCAGAAACTCCTGACTATGAAAAGACGATCGCTGTGCTGAATGCGGATATCGTTTACGATATGACCAATATCAGCGGTGAAGATCTTCCGCCTAATATAGATAAAATAAACGGAAGCCATAATGGCCCTAACTACATAGCATATACGTTTTATCTTATCAATGCAGGCGACGATACTATCACATATACAGGGGAAATGTCAATAGAGAATGTGACGAAAAATGTCGATGAGGCTATTCGCGTTGCTGTGTATAAAAACGGTGAAAAGACTGTTTACGGCAAAACGAAGTCAAACGGCGGCGGAAAAGAAAGCGACTGTGACAGTGAATTCCTGTCATCGTCAATAGTAATGCATACCTCGACGGAAGGTTTTAAATCAAACAGCAAGGACAAATATACTGTAGTAATATGGCTTGAGGGCAATGATCCCGACTGTCTTGATAATATTATCGGCGGAACACTTAAACTCGGTATGAACTTCAAGATAACAGAGTCTACATAATCAATCCAAAGGAGTTTTTTAAAATGAAAAAAGCGCTGAAAATAGTAGTAAATATTTTCGCATGGTTAGTTCTTATATTAGCACTTCTCATAACGATAATAGTTTTCTCATCAGACAAAAATAACGGAGTTGCAAACCTTTTCGGTTATATCCCGTTGACAGTAGAGTCGGACTCAATGGTGCCCACATTCAAAAAGGGCGACCTTATCATATGTAAAGACGTTGAAGATATCAATACTCTCAAAGAGGGAGATGTAATTACTTTCTGGACGATCATTGACGGCAGAAGAGTCAAGAACACCCATAGAATAGTTGGTATCAATCAGGCAGAGACTACAAGAAGCTTTGTTACACGAGGCGATAACAATTCAATTGATGATACTCTTCCTGCTTATGGAAGCGATATCATAGGCAAATGGACAGAGACTAAGCTTACAGGCGTTGGAAAGGCAATGAACTTCCTCCGCACAAAGAAGGGATTTTTCATCTGTATCATCATTCCGATGGCACTTTTCTTCCTGTTTGAGCTTTATAAGTTCATTATCGCTCTCATCGAAGCTAAACGCCCCGAAACTCCCGAAATAGACGAAGAAGAGATAAAGCGCAGAGCTATTGAAGAGTATCTGGCAAGCAAGGGTGAAAAGGCTGAGGATACTGCCGAGAAGCTTGCGGAAAAGGCTGAGGACGCAAAGGGAACAGTCAAGGAAAAAGCCGAGGATACTGCCGAGAAGCTTGCGGAAAAGGCTGAGGACGTAAAGGAAACAGCCGAGAAAAAAGCCGAAGAAGTCGCAGAAAAGGCTGAAGAAATAAAAGAAACAGCGGATGAAGCTGCAGAAGCGGCTGCTGACAAGGCTGAAGAGTAAACAGGGGACTCCGCTGAATAAGAAGATATGAGATCGCGGAAGCATAGAACTTCAGGAGTTTATTATGAATGAATTTCTAAAATGGTTTTTTGAATTTATGTCAGAAATGCTCAAAGGCTTCGGAGATATTGGACGAGGCTTCTGGCACGGCGTAAAACAGATATTCAATATAAAGAACTACATAGATATATTCAAGTCTCACTCAGAGCATTACAGCGCAGTAAGCTGGGTGCTGTCGATACTTGCGATAATACTGGTTGCAGCTGTCTATCTGCTGATACTTGCAATGATAGTTCTTGCAATAAGAAAATATATCAGATTTCGTCACTCCATAGTCAGCAACGAGGACCTGCTGGAAGAGATATCAGACCTACAGCGCAAGGTGCTTAAAATGACTAAGGAAAAGGATGAGATAATGGCTATGAAGGTAGCTCAGATGGGACTCCCTGCAGGTTCGGGTGCACTGTCACTTGCTGACGGAAGCATGACAGCTGTCGGAGAAGAGGGCGGCGAGACTGCCCCTGCTGTTGTGGAGAGCGGCGTTATACAGACCTCAGAGCAGAGATTTTCAAAGCTCATCGAAGTCGATGCCTTCTATAAGGATTACACTCCGCCTGATTATGACAACGATATCGACCTTGCAGGCATATGCGACAGGTTCAGAAATTTTGCCTGCTCGAGAATGCACCTTTACTATGAGCCTAAGGTAATATGGCTGTTCATTGCAGGTATGGCTTCAACAAAGCTCATTATCCTTCAGGGTATCTCAGGTACAGGTAAAACTTCTCTGCCTTACTCATTCGGTAAGTTTTTGCAGGTGGATACGACTATCGCATCTGTACAGCCTTCATGGCGTGACAGGACCGAGCTTTTCGGTTACTTCAACGAATTCACAAAGAACTTCAACGAAACGGAAGTTCTCAAGAGAATATATTCATCGGGCTATAACAACGATGTAAACCTTATCCTCCTCGATGAGATGAACATCGCCCGTGTGGAGTATTACTTCGCGGAAATGCTCTCTATCCTCGAAATGCCTAACGCTGACGAGTGGGAGCTTGATATCGTTCCCAATGTGTGGAGCACCGACCCTGTAAAGCTTGACAAGGGCAAGATAGTTATCCCTCAGAATATATGGTACATCGGTACGGCGAATAACGATGACTCTACATTCGCTATCTCCGATAAGGTATACGACCGTGCACAGCCTATCAACCTTGATTCAAAGGGCGTTGCATTTGACGCTCCCGACACTCCGCCTATGCACTTAGGCTTTGACCACCTTGACAAGCTCTTTAAGGAAGCTTTCGACAAGTACCCTATATCTCAGGAAAACCTCAAGAAGATACAGCAGCTTGACCTCTGGGTGATCGAAAAGCTGAGAGTTGCCTTCGGTAACCGTATCCTCAAGCAGATGAACCTCTTTGTTCCTGTGTATGTAGCCTGCGGCGGCGACGAGCTTGATGGTATCGACTATATCCTCGCAACTAAGATATTCAGAAAGTTTGAGTCTCTCAACCTTGCAATGCTGAGAGAAGAGCTTCGCGAATTATGCGCTTATATGACCAAGACTTTTGGCAAAAATAAAATGAACGAATCTATAGCTTATCTCGAAAGACTACAGAAGCTGTTCTGATAAGGAAGAGCAGGTGAGAACAAGTGAACGGCTTATACAGCAACTGGTACCGTGATTTCGAAGATTTCATGGAGATAATCGGCAGTGATGAGTTATATGGTACACTTGATTCTCTCCTCGTTTCAAGCCGTAACAATTTCGCCTTTAACAAAAAGCTCATGGAAAAGGCGATAGACGTTTCATGGGTAGAGGCTATCGAGAACGGACTTGTTCATCTTGACAATTTCCTGAGAAATCCGCGGCGTACTATAGAGGACGTTGAGGAGATAGTACCTATAGCTCTTTCACGAAAAACTACTGTAGAATCAGTAAAGCACCTTGCACAGCACACCGACCTCATTCAGAGCATCGACAAAAAAACAGGAAAGATAACTCCTTCAAAAATACTCAATGTCCACAAGGAGGAAAGCCTTGTGACATACGAAAACAGGTTCGTGAACACTCTTATCGACAGGCTTTATATCTTTATATCACGGCGATATGAAAAGCTTGCAGAGGTGTCAAAGGACGAGGAAGTTTTCACACTGGGTTATGATACAATGATCGATGACGGCAAGGGTGCGAAAATGAAAATTGACGTTAAGATAGAGACTGTTGACAGTCTTGACTCTTACGACCAGAACGGCTATACGGTGTGGCAGAGAGTTGAAAAGCTCAAATCCGCAGTTGAGGGCTATAAAGGCTCAGAGCTGTGCAGGACTCTCGGAAACAACTACATCAGACCGCCTGTTATGCGTACCAACGCTATCATGAAGAATGTTGACCTTAAAGCCTGCCTTACCCTTTGGCAGTATATCGAAAGCTATGACAAGGTGGGCTATGAGATAAACATTCAGAACAAGGCTATAGCTCCTCAGAAGGAGTATGTGGACGATTTTTACAAGCTTGTGGTGCTCAATCTATTGTTGTTCCGTTCGTACATGAACAGCGACAATGAGGAAAAGCTGAAAGAGCTTAAATCCCATACTTCAAAGCCCTTAGCGCCAAAGTTCCATAAGAAGTTCGACAAGGAGCTTGCGGCGGATTACAGCGTTTCATCTGAGGCAGTTGCAGGATATATCGCTTCTGATGCGGATTTCCGCGTTGAGAAAAAACTTCCCACCGACCTTAACCTCATGTTCGAGCAGATAACCGAGTGTATCAACATCGAGACCGCTTATATCGCGGAACAGGCAAAGCTCAGGGCAGAAGAGGAAAAACGCCGTCAGGAAGAGGAAGAACGTCTCAGAGAACAGCAGCGCATCGAGGAAGCAAGACGCGCGGAGCTGGAGCGTATCCGCCTCGAAAAAGAAGAGGAAGAACGCAAATTACAGGAAATGCTTGCACAGAAACGTGCAGAGCAGGAGGCTGCAGAGCGAGAGCGTCAGCGGCTTGAAGAAGAAAGACTTGCCCGTCTTGAAGAACAGCGAAAGCGTGAAGAGGAAGAACGCCTCAGACGGGAAGAAGAGGAGCGTATCGCCGCAGAGCGTGAGCGTATCAGACAGAACAAGGAAATGGCTCGTGCTGAGCTTGGAGAAGCCGAGGGACTTGATGAGGACGCTCTCAATAATGCTCCTGATGATGAAGAGCTTGAAAAACAGGCTTACAATGAGGTCACAGACGAAGAGGTCAACGAAGCTAAAGAGCTTATGGAAAACGATGAGCAGAGCGAATTTGAAGACCCGAGAGCTGTGGCGGCACGAAAGAAACTTGAACAGCAGAAGCTGGAAAAAGAACGCGCCGAGGCAGAGCGTGCCCAGCGCCTCAAGGCTGAACGCCAGCACTTTGAGAATAAACCTTTCAGGGAGATATACCGCGAATATTCGTGGAATCCAATATATGTTATCTTACGCTTGGTAAGACATATACTGGCTGTGGTATTCGGTATCATACCTAAGGATACCGATGATCCGCGCTACAAACAGCTCCTCAAAGAGAAGGAGCAGAAAAAACTGCAGAAAGAGCACGAAAAAGAAGAACGCAAGAAAATGGAGGTCTACTACAGGAAGTACGGTCAGGACGCAAAATACCGCATACGCCGCTTTATCGGCGATGTGAAGTTCAAGCGGAAGAAAGCCCGTGAGATGAAGAACAAGCCGCGCCCGACTTATACTCCGCCTGTGAGAACTCCCGAAGAACAGAAGGCTATCGACATGGAAATGAAGCGACTCTACAGAGAGTACCATGTTAATATCTTCGAAAAGGCGAAACGTGCCGTTGAGACCTACAAACACGAAAAGAAAGAGCTTGAAGACAGTATCCGTGAGAGCGAAGCAAGCATCGAGGCTCATCATATCAGGGCAGAAGAAAAGGTGCAGAAGGCTTCTAAGGCGGCAAATATAGTCATAGGAGCAGTTACTGCTGTATGCCTTGCATTTGTCATATATGTGATGATATGTGCGGCTCACGGAAAAGCCGTAAATGTGTTCGGAAAGAGCGTTCTCAGGGTAGTTACGGGAAGTATGGAGTCGTCTATCCATGTGGGGGATTACATCATCGTTGAAAATACCGATACGGATACCCTTCAAGAGGGCGATATCATTTCATTCTATTCCGAACAGAGCGATATTAAGGGGCTTTTGGTAACTCACAGAATTATCGGCAAAAACCCCGACGGAAGCTTTGTAACAAAGGGCGATGCAAACCCTGTAGCTGACAGCGTTACCGTAAGACCCGAACGCATAGTAGGAAAATATACCCATAAATCAAGATTTTTTATCTGGGCCAATTCCTTTGCAAATACAAGAAAGCTTCTTCTCATGCTGGTGATACTGATTATTACCTGCATAGCCTTTTACGAAGCGAAAACAGTGGTGAAAATAGGCAGAGAGACCGCCGAGGAAAACAGGGAGATCGCACGTCAGAAACGTGAGGCGGATATCAGAGAAGCTATCGAAAAGGAAAAACGCCGTCTTGAGGAAATGGGATACGATCCCGAAAACGAGGTGAAGATGAGTGAATCAAGAGAAGATAATGAAAAGGAGAATGATTAGAGCGATCATACTTTTCCTGATAACATTAGTTGCTCTTATCGTATTCATCGCACTTTACGTGGACGAGACAAAGCGCGTTCAGGAGACTTACCGGCGGCAGTACAGAACAGATCTCGCAAAGGTATCTGAGGATATCGAGTCTTACAAAAACGGCGAGGGCGACCACGAACTGAGATATATGCGCATCGTCAGCGATATGAGTGCGGCAAATTCATTCGCTTTCCTCATCAATGACTTTGAGGATAAAAGTATCATCATCAATGAGCTTACCACTTGTATCATGAAGTATCCCGAACAGATGAAAACAAAGCTCGATGATATGGATAAGGCTTTAAATGATATCCTTGATGACCTTGATAAAGGCTATGACGAGGCAAAAGCTGTCGTAGACTCTGTGGATAAAAAAGGAAGCTGATGCAGAGGAGGTTTGAGCATGGGCGAGAAAAGAAAACTTAAAAAAGAGATAAAGCTTTGTATGAGCACTATCAAGGAGATAGAGAGAAAGCGCTCTCGTTCACAGTCGGCGCTTGTTCAGGCTATCCTTCTTCAGGAACAGCCTGACGAAACTGATGTTGAGTGGTTCAATAAGTATACAGGCGAGATAACAGCCTGCCGTAATCACATGATAGAGCTTCAGAAAAAGCTGAAGTCACTTGGCTGATAATAACAAAGGACGCTGCCGCAGAAAGCAGCGTCTTTCTTTTTCACTGTTATGACGACTGAATGCGCCACTCTCCGCCCTTGACAATTCTGCGCTCATAGTGTATAATTTTTACTGAACAGGAGATGATAAAATGCGCTCAAAAGGTACTAAAACTATTGCTGAAAACCGCAAGGCACGACATGATTATTTCGTACTCGAATCCTACGAAGCAGGTATCGAACTGGTGGGTACTGAGGTAAAATCCATACGTCAGGGCGGCGTAAACCTGAAGGATTCATGGTGCTCTATCGACAAGGGAGAACTGTTTGTACGCGGTATGCACATATCTCCATACGAAAAAGGCAACATCTTTAACCGCGACCCAATGAGAGTGAGAAAGCTTCTCATGCACAAGCGCGAAATAAATAAACTCTACGGAACTCTCAAACAGGAGGGACTCTCGCTCATTCCGCTTAGCCTTTACTTCAAGGACTCACGCGTGAAAATGCAGGTAGGTCTCTGCAAGGGCAAAAAGCTCTATGACAAACGTGCCGACATCGCAAAGCGCGACGCAAACCGCGAAATAGACCGAAATATGAAAACACGCAATCGCTGAACAACTGCATCTCAGCAAAGGAGCTTTCACATGATTATTCCACAGCCGCTGAAAAAAGGGGACAAGGTCGCTGTAATATGCCTTTCAAGCGGAGTTATCGGCGAGCCTTGCTGCGCTCACGAAAAAGAGCTTGGCGTTAAGAAGCTCTTTGAAATGGGTCTTGAACCTGTCTTTACAAGCAATGCCCTCATGGGTAAGGAATTTATTCTCAGACACCCCGAAGCCCGCGCCGCAGACCTTAAAGAAGCCTTTCTTGACGACTCGGTAAAGGGTATCATAACTTCTATCGGCGGTATCGAGACCTTCCGTACTTTCCCTTATCTCATGGAAGATGAGGAATTCATAAACGCTGTCCGTCAGCACCCTAAGTTCTTTCTCGGATTTTCCGACACCACAAATAACCACCTGATGTTTTACAGGCTTGGATTGCAGACCTTCTACGGTCAGGCTTTCATGTGCGATATGGCTGAGCTTTCGGGAGATATGCTCCCTTACTCAAAGGCACAGTTCGAGAGCTGCTTTGCGCCGTATCAGGGTAGTGTGATAACGCCCTCTCAGGTCTGGTATGAGGAGAGAAAAGACTTCTCCGCCGCCGCTGTGGGAACTGCTCCTGCGGCACACAGAGAGGAACACGGCTATGAGCTTTTACAGGGAGCACCTGTGTTCGAGGGCGAGCTTCTCGGCGGCTGTATCGACAGTATGGGCGATATGCTCCTTACAGGAAATGTCGAACGCTACGGCAGTCTGCTCAAAGCTGAATTTGAAAGCTGTCCGCAGTTTAAAGTGGACTTTGCAAAACAGACAGAGATAACACGGAGATACGATATCTTTCCCCGTGCAGATGAGTGGAGAGGCAAGATACTTTTTGCTGAGACAAGCGAGGAAACTCCAACGCCCGAAAGGCTGAGAGAATACCTTTCGGCACTGAAAAATGAGGGCGTGTTTGAAAAGGTAAGCGGTGTCATAGTGGGCAAGCCCATGAACGAGAGATACTATGAGGAATACAAGTCGGTATGGTGCGATACTGTGGGAAATGAAAAGCTTTCCATACTCTATAACGTGAACTTCGGTCACGCTTCTCCGCGAGCTATACTGCCCTATGGTGCAAAGGCGCGTGTTGACGCAGAAAAACAGGAAATAACACTGATGTAAAGGAGTCGGCGTATGATTTGGGACAGGGTTTCGGGACTGTATGACTTTTTTGAAAACAAAGCAAACGGAAAGGTCTACAGCGCCCTCGGCAAAAGGACTGCCGAATATATAGGTGAAAACGATACAGTCCTTGAATGTGCCTGCGGAACAGGCGCTATAACGGCAACTGTTGCACGTAAATGCCGAAAGCTCGTTGCTGTTGACCTGTCGTCAGGCATGATGAAACAGGCAGAAGCGAAATGCCGCGGACTTGATAACGTTATATTCCGAAAGGCTGATATCACAAAGCTTAACTGCGGCGATGAGAAGTTCGACAAGGTCATCGCAGGCAATGTCATACACCTGCTTGACGATGCGGAAGCCGCTGTAAGGGAAATGCTGAGAGTCTGCAAAAAGGGCGGAAAGGTAATTATTCCCACTTATGTAAACTCCACAAGCAGAGTAAGCAGAGCGCTTTCGGGATTTTGCAGTCTCATCGGTGTAAGGTTCAGCAGGGAGTTCACCATAGAGTCGTATAAGGCTTTTTTTGGAAATATGGGACTTGAAAATACCGAGTTCTTTGTTATAAACGGACATATGCCCTGCGCTGTTGCAGTCATCACAAAGACCTGATATCGCTTTTTATCTGCCATAGCGACAATTATTTCTGCTGAATACTGTTGACAAATCAGCAGAAATGGTCTATAATAATATGTGAAGTATTACATCTTCAAACCTCACTCCCTCATATTTGTGGGGGCGTAAAGGTTTCGACGGGGGTCTTGAAGTGTGATAAGCGAGCGGAGAATGGCGTGATCTCCATAACCTGTGCCACGTTTAAATATAAACGCAAGAAATAACATTACAGTTTCTAGAAATAGCGAACTGGTAGCTGCTTAAGTCAGCTTCTGTCCACCGAGGGAGTACCGCGGCTCTCGCTTGGGCATCGATTAGCGGTGAACGACTGTCGGAAGTGTCCGTGTCCGTCAGTTGTATACGGACTACCTGTTGCTTCAGCCCGTTTATCGGCGGTGGCTTCGGGGAATAATAATAGGTAAAATACGCTCGTAGAAAGTTGCATGAATGGGCTTTCGGACAGGGGTTCAATTCCCCTCGCCTCCACCAGAAGCAAGGCTCGCAAACGGCTTAGAATAGCCATTTTGCGAGCTCGTTCTTTTTTAAAAGTGCTCTCAACCACTTATTGACCACTTATTTTTTTATTTAACAATATCAGACGCTCCGCAGAGTTTTGTCTCTGCGGAATATTTTTATGCCATAGTCTGCTCCATATTTTCTTCTTCAAGCTCGTCCTCATCTTCGTCAATGTCAGGTTCAGCTTTCTTTGCAGACTTAGGTTTAGCGTTATTCCCCTCTCGGGTAAACCTCAGTGCATTTGTTATTGCATCGCAGTTTCTCGCTCTTGCCTCCTGGAACATATGGGAGTACAGGTTCAAGGTCGTTCCTACGATGCTGTGTCCCATATCAGCTGACACGGCTACTACGTCTATGCCCTCGTAGATGAGGAGCGAAGCGTGAAGGTGTCTCAGTGAATGAATGCCGCGGAAGGGTATGTCTATCTTCTCGCAGTAGCTTTTCAGATACTTGTACGGCATTTCGGGATACATCGGCGCACCGTTCCACTTGGTGAACAGCCTGTCGTTATCCTCCCACTTCGTTCCCAACCGACGGGCTTCTTTTCTCTGCTCCTTGCGGTATTTCTTCAGCATATCCATGACGTCCTCGGGGAACTTTGCCACTCGCTGAGACTTCTTCGTTTTCGTTGTATCAGTGTAGATACCCTTTGCAGGTGTGTAATGGGAAGTTCTGCGGACTCTTATGGTGTTGTAGTCAAAGTCGATGTCCTTCCACTCCAGTCCCAGCATTTCGCTCCTTCGGAAGCCGCTGTATATCGCCAGCGTGATGTAGACCTGAAACCACATTGGCTCATAGCACAAGTCTTCAAACAGCTTCTTCACTTCATCAAGGGTGTATATCTCCTTTTCCTTCTGCTCCAGCTTGGGTATCACAACTCGGCTGCACGGATTGTCCGTAAGCATTCCCATGCGGATAGCGTAGCTGAATATATCGCTGATGAAGCTCAGGTGATGTATAGCCGTCTTTCGTGACAGCGGCTTGCCTGTGACCATGTGCCTGCCGTTCACGATAAGGTCGGTGATGAACATTTGTATGTCTCTGGACGTTATCTTGTCCATGCGCTTGTGTCCGATGGCAGCGTAGATACGCTTGGTGACCTGCCGCATTTTTGAGAACGTTGTCGGTCTCAGGTTGACCTTTGCGTACTCATCGAACCACTGCTCGGCGAATGTCTCGAACTTGACCGCCGATGTTATCTGACCTTTCTTGCACTCCTCCTCGAACAGCACCGCCTGTTTGTTGACCTCTTTATCGATCTGACGTGGCGTCATGCCGGGTTCAGGGTAGTAGCTTTTGTACTGATTATGCTGCCTTCCGTAAATATCGTAGCCGCATGATACTTTTATCTCGAATGAACCATTCGGTCTTTTTCTTATAGTCGCCATATATTTTCCCTCCTTCATAAATATGGCGCGTTTTTGCCAACGACATCATACCACAACTCGTTGCGGAAGTCCAGAAAAAACGCGCCATTTCCACTATTTTTTTACGCGGTCTCCCCACGCAGATATTTCAGAAATAATTCCTTGTTGATAAGATATTTGTTGCCTGCCATGATGTGCGGTACCTGACCGCTCAGGCACATCTGGCGGACTCTGTACTCGGTCAGCCCTTCCACAAGAGCTGCCGCCTGTTTTATGGTAAGCATTACGATTTTAGTCTCTGTTTTGTTTTCAGCCATTTAATCATACTCCTTCTCATTGTCTTTATCTCGTTTCCTGTGTGATTTGAATTGTTCACTTTTATCATTCCTTTACTTAGAATTAAAGGGTACGGTGAATTACCGTACCCTTGATGAGTGTTAAGGGTATAGTTTTTTACGATACCCTTATTGCAAGGATGTCACGTTTCGGTGCTGTTGACAAACCCATGTTTTTGCAATAAAAAACAGTCCGAATAGCTTTCGGACTGAAATAATAACTGAATATTGAAGTAAAAATAGTATCTCTA
>SFFP01000343.1 GCA_004556875.1 Ruminococcus flavefaciens | reverse complement strand
GTAGGCGGTAAGACCACAACCATCACAAAAAATAAACCGGTAGCAGCCTCTGATATCGCAGATGTCATCGCCTCCATGAAAGCCGGAGATAAATTGAAGGTTGGAACTACTACACTTACTATTGCAGATAAGACAGATGTAAAGAATGGTGAGTATACTGCTGAGGATGCATTAAAGGCAATTAATGTCAACGATGGTGACATGGATCAGGTTGAGTTTCAGATTCAGGCAACAAACAAAGCCGGTATCAAAGCACTTGCCGACAAGGGAATTACAAACAGTAATTTGACTACAGCAGCCAATGAAGTAACCGTTGTAGGTGCAACAACAGGCAGCGTGAATACCAATACGATTTCAAAATCTGCAGCCTATAAGATGATGGCAGAAGAGTTACAGAAAGCAAGCTCCATCGGCACAGATACAGAGGCTGAGGTTACCAACAATGAGAACGGTAAGTTCACAATTAAAAAGGGAACGGCAACTGTAACAGACAGCCTTTCCTTTACCTTACATGTAGGTGCTGATGCTGACATGACCAACAAGATTACAGTTGACATCGAATCCATGAGTGCAGCAGGACTTGGAATCAAAGGACTGAATGTAAAAGATGATACAGGTGTTGCAGCTACCTATGCAATCGATGCTATCTCGGATGCAATCAGCAAAGTTTCTTCCCAGCGTTCCGCTCTCGGTGCTGTTCAGAACAGATTAGAGCATACGATCGACAACTTAGATAACAACGTTGTTGAGAACACAACATCCGCAGAATCCCGTATCCGTGATACAGATATGGCTGAAGAGATGGTGAACTACAGCAAGAACAACATTCTTGCACAGGCAGGTCAGTCTATGCTTGCACAGGCAAACCAGTCTACACAGGGTGTTCTTTCTCTGTTACAGTAATTACAGATACCATAAGACAAACAACGACAAAAAGTCTGACCGCATCAGCGGTCAGGCTTTTTGTTGTTGTGCGCCCGGCGTCGCACGTTTCTAAGTATGAAGGACATGCCGTCAGTCTGTGCACGTCAATTATTGAAACCGCCGTGTACCGAACGGTACGCACGGTGGTGTGACAGGACGGCGGTTAGTCACGTCTCCTACTCGATTATTCGGAATGAACAGTAATATATTTTTGTTTTCGACTGTTTGGTTTATCTGGAATTTATTTTACAAAAATTCCCTGAAATGAGGGATAAGGTTATAAATTCAATGTTAACAACCTAACTTAATCAACCACAACATATAGTGGTCAGATACTTAAAAACTTCATATCAATTACTGTTATCGGCACGGGATTTCCCGTGCCGATCTTATTACACTAAATTCATACACAGAAAATATTGCACAAAATTCAAATACAAATACCGGCATATTTACTATTGACAAATTGACTAAAATTTGCGGCGCTGCCCCTTGATTATATTGTTTTTTGAAAGGAGCTGCATCACATGAAATCAATTCAAATCTTAGCTGATATCATCTGTAACACATTACTTGATCCAGAAGTCCTTGACTGCTCAAGGAACAGGAAAGGGGCTTTTACCCACAACTGCGGCAAGCTTCCCTGCTGGACATTGATCAGGCTGTTATTGAAAAACGTCAAGAAAACCATCTCTGCATCGCTGGATGAGTTCTTCAATGAACTCCGTCTGATATCAGGAGCACCACTTTCGGATACCGTCAGATGCTCCCGGCAGGCTTTCAGCAAGGCACGTTCAGGCATCAGCCATTCTATTTTCAAAGTGTGCTTCGAGCATATGCCTGACTTCCTCTGCAGTCAGGATTCTCACGACTTTCA
Organism: Ruminococcus flavefaciens; assembly: GCA_004556875.1. Taxonomy (GTDB): domain Bacteria; phylum Bacillota; class Clostridia; order Oscillospirales; family Ruminococcaceae; genus Ruminococcus; species Ruminococcus flavefaciens_S. The sequence continues at coordinate 766 of SFFP01000343.1, read as the reverse complement.
TAATCGTTTTATGGGTGTTTGGGGAAGACAGATCATTGCCATTGACGGGTCAAAAATACCTCTGCCTAACCGCAGAGCTCTTCTTGAAAAATATGGCAGCATAGGGAGAGGCTCCGGCTCTCCCTATGCCATAGCCAGCGTTGCTTTTGACGTGCTGAATGACTGCGTCCTCGACGCACAGCTTGAACCCATAAGCATCGATGAACGTACCCTTGCCATACGCCACATGGAAAACATAAAAAGCAAAGCACGGACAAACCTATTATACACCATGTTTGTCTTTGACAGAGGATATGCTTCAAAAAATTTAATATCTTATATCGAAGATACAATACATGCAAGGTATCTGTTCCGACTGAGAAATAAATTCAATACGGATATTGATGCTGTTCCTGCGCCGCCGGAGCAAAACGGAATCAGTGACAGTATCCTTATCCTTGATGGCAGAAAGATTCGTGTCATTAAGTTCTATCTTCCAAGCGGCATACTTGAAACCCTTATAACAAATGATTTTGTACTTGATAAGGAAAATTTCCGTCCTTCAGGAGTTCTGGATAGCCATTGCTGCTTGCAAATCTCGCATTCGCCATAAAGCGGGAGACAGACGGAATTATCGACAGCACCATAAACCAGAAAGATAACAAAAACTAGCACCAGGTCTGCCCTTTTTTCAGTTGATTTTGCATCAATATTATTCTGCTGTTATTGGTTCATTACCATATATTCATGTTGATGCTGTACCACTACTAAGTTGTTAACATTGGTT
>SFFP01000342.1 GCA_004556875.1 Ruminococcus flavefaciens | reverse complement strand
GTATGACCGTAACAGCGTGGTGCAAGGAAAAGGGGATCAGTCAGCACACATACTACTCACGCCTGAATGTGGTGAGAAAAGAAATGCTGAAACGAGCTGAATTGCCTTTGCAGCAGATCGTACCGCTGAGTGTTTCTCAAAGCGTCACCTGTACTACAGCTACTATGAAAACACAATGTATTGCAAGCGGTGCTGAGCCAGAGAAGGCAGAACTAGCTTTCGCACAAAAGATGATCGTCCGTAAGGACGGGATTGAGGTCGAAATGCCAGCAGATATATCCGAGAAGCTTCTGCTTACGCTGCTGAGAGGTCTGAAAGAATGCTGAAAGACTTAACTGCTGACAATATCTACATCGTCTGCGGACATACGGATATGCGTAAGTCCATTGACGGACTTGCGGCACTTGTACAGCAGCAGTTTCAGCTTGACCTGTTCACAAGCAGTGCGTTTCTGTTCTGCGGCAGGCGCAGAGATCGTATGAAGGTGCTTTTATGGGAAGATGACGGCTTTCTGCTGCTGTACAAACGCCTTGAAGACGGGAAATTCTCCTGGCCGCGCAATGAACAGGAGGTCAGGAATATTACCCGTGAACAATTCATCTGGCTCACGCAGGGACTGTTGATCGATCAGCCAAAGGCAATCAAAAAAGTAGCCGGAGGTGTGGATATATGCTGACTTTTCCACGATTAAAATATACAGTAATGTGGACAATATTTCTATGCTTCAATGGCACTCTTTTTCTTGAAAGATCGGGCAAATCATGGTATAATCAGAGTATCATGAACCGTCTGTAATTTCAGGGAAAGGAGTGCTTTTGCTATGACATACGAAGAACTGAAAGCAGCATATGAAGCCGCTGTGCAGAAGTGTTCCGAGCTTGAAAAAGAAAATGATGAGCTGAAAAAATCGAACGAAGATCAAGCTTTACACATAGAACATCTGGAAGAGCAGATCCTCAAACGGAACAAGATGCTCTTCGGACAGAAAAGCGAGAAATCGAAATTCATCTGCAACGGACAAATGGATCTGGATGGTAATGTGTTCAACGAAGCGGAAGAATTGTCAAATCTTTCTGCCGCTGAGCCTACCGAGGATTCCATCACAAAAAAATCGAAGAAAACCGGAAAGCATCGGGGAAGAAATGAACTGCGTGGTGATCTTGAAACGAAAGAGATCGTGCATACGCTCCCCGAAGATCAGAGAAAATGTGCTGTCTGCGGCGGTAAGCTCGTGCCGTTTTCCAAAGAATACATTACCACACGGCTCTGTATTATCCCTGCAAAAATCTTCAAGATCACATATTTTCGTGAGGTGTACAAATGCGAGCACTGCGATAAGCACGGAGACAAAGCAATGATTGTGAAGGCTCCAAATCTGACTCCTGCGCCTGTCATTCCGAGAGGTCTGCCGGAAGCAGAGCTGATCGCATATATCGCTGAGGCGAAATATCTGATTGGCGAACCGCTTTACCGTATGGAACAGCACTTCAAGATGCAGGGCATATACCTGAACCGCACATCACTTGCAAACTGGATCATCAAAAGTTCAGAATGGCTTATACCTGTTGTGAAGCACTTCTGGAAGTATGCTTACCTCGAACCCATCCTGAACGCTGATGAGACTACGCTGCGTGTCCTGAAAATACATGGAAAGCCTGTGAAAAAGCTGGGACAGATGTGGGTGGTCTGCACAGGAGCGTCAGCAAAGCTTCTGATCGCGATCTATACCTATCGGGACAGCCGTTCAAAGGTGACTGCGGAGGAACTTCTCGGCAGTTAGAGGAACTTCTCGGCAGTTATGACGGTATCGTGCAGACCGATGGGCTGGGGTCTTATGGTTCGGGAGAATATCTGCACGCCGGCTGTTGGTCGCACGCTCGCCGCAAGTTTGTGGACAGCATACCTGAAAATGATAAAAACAGCAAAGCGGCAAAAGCTGTCGGGATCATCGACAGAGCATTTGCCTTGGAGCGTGAAGCAAGAAAAGCAAACGTCCCGCCGGAAAAGATATTGGAGATGCGGCAGAAAGAGGTAAGACCGATCATAGAAGAATTCTACAACTTCATCGGAACGCTCAGACCGAGTAAAGGTTCACACCTTGGCGCGGCGGTCACCTATGCCCTGAATCAGAAAGACAAGCTCCTTCTGTTTTTAGATCATCCCGAAGTGGAAATGACAAATAATCTTGCAGAACGCACCGTTAAGCCTTTTGTGATCGACCGTAAGAATTTTCTCTTTTCCGCAACGGATAAGGGGGCGGATGCGAGCGCTCTCTTCATGAGCGTGATCGAAACAGCCAAGCGAAACGGACTGAATGTTTTTGGTTATCTCTCCTATCTGATGCTTGTTCTCCCTTCATGGGGCAAAACACCTTCAGAAGAACAGCTTGACAGCATCATGCCGTGGAGTGCCGCACTGCCTGAAACTTGTCATAGAACGTATCATCAGATCGTTGAAAACGAGGCTGTTGTTGAGTAACAGCTTCTCATTCACAGTATTTCATAGTAACTGACAGTATTTCACCGCACAGTAATTCACAGTAACTCACTGCAATTCATTGTGATGAACCGAATACGGGATTTGAGCCGAGGTTGATCTCGGCTCATTTTTTTGCCCGCTGGTCTGGTTGGCGGTTACAGAATATCTCTGACCATGCCGCTTGTTATTATCTTACTTTCTTTGCAACATCTTCGAGAAGCTTTGTAACGAGTTCAGCCTGAGTCATTGAACCGAGGTCTCCCTCACGGCGTGAGCTTACCGAAACTGTGCCGTTCTCGACTTCCTTGTCGCCGACAGTTACCCATACGGGGAGCTTTTCAAGGCGTGCGTCACGAACCTTCTTGCCGACCTTTTCAGCTCTGTCATCGATAGAAGCGCGGATTCCGACAGATTCAAGAGCCGAAAGGAGCTTGTCGCAGTATTCGATATGACGATCAGCAACAGGAACGATCCTTACCTGCTCGGGAGCAAGCCACAAAGGCATTGCGCCTGCATATTTCTCAATCATGTAAGCGAGTGTACGCTCGTAGCAGCCGAGTGAAGTTCTGTGTATGATGTAAGGAGTTTTCTTTGTGCCGTCAACGTCAACGTACTCCATGCCAAAACGCTTTGCAAGAAGCATATCTATCTGTATCGTTACGAGAGTATCTTCCTTGCCGTAAACGTTCTTGTACTGGATATCGAGCTTCGGGCCGTAGAATGCAGCCTCGTCAATGCCGACAGTGTATTCGAGTCCGAGGTGGTCGAGAATTTTGCCCATAACTTCCTGAGCGTAGTCCCACTGTTCCTTTGTTCCCTCGTACTTGTTCTTCGGATTTGCAGGATCCCACTGTGAGAAACGGAATGTGCAGTCCTCAAGGAGACCTACTGTGTCGAGCATTTCCTTTGCAAGTTCAAGGCAGTCCTTGAACTCTTCTTCAAGCTGCTCAGGAC
>SFFP01000341.1 GCA_004556875.1 Ruminococcus flavefaciens | reverse complement strand
TTTGAGTCTATCCTAAAATTTGTGTAAACCTCCAAAGTAGTGTATAATAGAAGAGACACTACTTCGGAGGTTTTAATTATGAGCAGAAGACGAAGAAATGAAACAGAAGAGCAGCGTGCAAGAAGAGAGCTGATAAGCGATTTTCTGTCGGCAGCGAATATCCAGAGCATGGATGATATTCAGGAACTGTTCAAGGAAGCACTTGCCGGATTTATGGAAGGCAGCCTTGAATCAGAGCTTGATTCTGAGCTTGGATACGAGCCGTATGACGTTAAGAACAAGGAAACCGACAACAGTCGCAATGGTCACAGCAAGAAGACTCTGCGCACCAGTATGGGCAAGGTAGATATCGAAGTGCCTCGTGACAGAAACGGCGAATTTGAACCAAAGATACTGCCTAAGAATCAGACAAGCATATCCCAGGATATGGAGAACAAGATCATCTCCATGTATGCAAAAGGTATGTCAACATCTGATATTGAGGATCATATCCGTGATATTTACGGTCTGGAGATATCGGATACTACTGTCAGCCGCATCACCGACAAAGTGCTTCCTGTAGCCAAAGAATGGCAGCAGAGACCGCTTGAGAGCGTCTATGCAGTCGTATTTCTTGATGCCATTCACTACCATGTCCGCAGCGAGGGACAGATCGTCAAGAAGGCTGTATACATAGCGATAGGCGTTAATATGGATGGCAGGAAGGACGTTCTCGGTATGTGGGTAGGTGAAAATGAAAGTGCTAAGTTCTGGGCAGGTGTACTTAACAGCCTTCGTAACATTGCCTGCACTGACAACCTGACAGGATTTTCTCAGGCGATAGAGGCTGTATTCCCCAAAACCGATATTCAGAACTGTATCATTCATCAGCTCAGAAATTCCAGCAAATACGTCTCTTACAAGGATATTAAGGCGCTTATGGCTGATCTTAAGAAGGTCTATACCGCCGCTACAGAGGAAGCTGCTCTGGATGCTCTGAACGAATTTGCCGCTGTCTGGGACAGCAAATACCCCAAAATCTCAAAGTCCTGGTACGAAAACTGGCCTAATCTAAGCACATATTTCAAGTTTCCTCAGGAACTGAGAAAGCTGATCTATACGACCAATACCATAGAAGGCTTTAACCGTCAGCTCAAGAAAGTAACTAAGGCAAAGTCCGTGTTTCCGACTGATGACAGCCTTTTCAAAATGCTGTATTTGGCTATGAAGGACATCACGAAAAAGTGGACCGGTCGCCGTCAGGACTGGAGCAGCATCTACGCTCAGTTGGTAATCTACTACGGCGACAGGATACCTGCTAATATGCAGATAAGACCGACTGCTTTCACAATCGGTCTCATCATACACTTTTCTATTGCACTATTTTCCGTTTACACAGAATTTGGGATTGACTCAAACAACACCCTGTTGAAATATAATTGGAGCCGGGTATCCCGGCTCCTTCTTATTTAATATACTTCTCTTCGTACTCTCTGAGGCGGCGATAGAATGTGTTGGGTCTGAGTCTCATTTCTTTCTGAAACCATACTGCCGTAATAGTACCAGACTTCCACTGCTCATACAGTTGACCGAACTTTTCCCAATCAATGGGTAAGGGTTCTCGCCCTTTATACTTTCCTTGCGCCTTCGCAATAGCGATACCCTCGCGCTGACGCTGTAAAGTCTGCTCGCGTTCAAGCTCTGAGAGTGCTGCAAATATAGAAAGGACGAAACGTCCCTGTGGAGTGTCTGTGTCGATATTCTCTTTGGCACTGACAAGGATTACACCTTTCCGCTGAAGCACATCGATTATGTTGAGCAGATCTCGGGTAGATCTTCCAAGCCTGCTGATACTCTCAATATACAGGGTATCGCCGTCGCGGACGTATTCAAGCATGGCTTTAAGCTCGGGACGGTCGGCGTTTTTGCCAGACATCTTCTCAGCGAAAACACGCTCAACCCGATACTGCTCCATGAGTGCTTCCTGTCGTGCGGTTTCCTGATGTTCAGTCGATACACGGATGTATCCTATCTTACCCATCAGAATGCGCCTCCGTAGCAGCTCTCGTAGATGTCTTCTCCGTACATATATTTTACATCTCGCAGAGCTTCAAGGAGCAGGCTATGGTCTGCGAGCATATCCTCAATCTCGTCGCAGGTGTATCCGTACTCCAGTAAGAGCTCTACATCTGAGCTATCAACTCCATAACATCCACAATACGCGAGCAGTATTTCCTCATGCATATTATAATAAGAAGAGTCATCCCAGTCATACCAGGCTCCGTACTTCGAACGGTAAATCTTAGGCTGAAACTCTGCTCTTGAAATATCTCCTTTGCTATCAATACGGATTATATCTCCTTCATTAACTTCTATCTTTTTATAAGCAAATTTATGTAAACTAAGGCGGCGTAAAGCCGCCTTCATTATACTTTCTGTACTTGCGTATACATATAGTCCGAGAACTTCAAAATGGAGCAAACACATGGGATTGCTTCCCTTTATAATATATAAGCTGTTATGCTCGTCCAATACAGTGAACGTGAAATTACCTTCAACAGTTTCTGCCATGTATTGCAGACTGTTAAAATCCAGCTTACCTTGCTTCTCAATGAGCTGGCAAGCAGCATAACTATCTGTCTCGATGTGTGTATCAGGGATAAGCTTGTCCTTGCGAAGTTCCTTATCGTTCCAAAGAACGCCGTTATGGGCAAAAGCGAAAGAAGTATCGCCAGCAAAACCGGCGAACGGATGATTGTTGTAGTTGTATTTCTCATTGCCCTGAGTGGTCATACGGGTATGTCCCATAACCGCCATAGTTCCTTCAGGAGGATTGAAATGTAATTTGTGAGCAGGTTTCGGTCTTTTGAAGATAACGACCTTCCCATCATTAATGTAGCTGATACCTGCTGCATCCGTGCCTCTCTCTTCTGCTGCATTAGCCAGGGCCTGAGTGAGCTTTCTCTTCATTCTATCAGGGACTATGCTCTGATAATCGAGCCAACCGAATAGTGAACACATAATATACCTCCTATTCCTTGGTTGTGTCGTCGTGTTTATTTACAAATTCTTCTAGCTTTGAAATAGCATAGCTACCGATAATGACTGCAATGTATTTCAACACTTCAAGAATTGGATGACTTTTAAAGTATGTAGTAGGATCTCGGTGTATCCTTCGATTTATAGCATATTTCTTCATTTG
>SFFP01000032.1 GCA_004556875.1 Ruminococcus flavefaciens | reverse complement strand
CATCTATTCCGCAACCAAGCACCCGAAAAACTCATTCTGGACAGCCTTTGTTGCCTGCGCACTGAATATTCCCATGAACTATTTCCTGATACCTGTCTGGGGAATAAACGGGGCAGCTATCGCAACTCTTCTCAGCTATCTTATCTGCTTCTGGGCAAGAATAATCGACGCAAGGTATTATGTACCGTTCCGCTTTAACGGCGGCAAAAATCTGCTGAATACGGTGCTTTTGCTCGTAATGTGTGCTGTAATGATGACACAGGTCAAGCTCTATATGTTATGGGCGTTTATAATTGCCGCAGTTATCGCAGTGATGAACTTCAGATCTCTGCTCATAACTGTAAATAAGCTTCTGAAAAGGAGCTGAACAGGCGCTTTTAGTAAATAAAAGCGGACGATTTATTTATCGTCCGCTATAAACATAAAAGGAGGGCTAAATATGCCGACACCACATAATAATGCAAAAAAAGGCGATATCGCCAAGACCGTTCTCATGCCCGGAGATCCGCTGAGAGCAAAATTCATCGCCGAAAACTACCTTGATGCCCCTGTGTGCTACAACGAAGTAAGGGGAATGCTTGGTTATACAGGTACTTACAAGGGCGTTCCTGTATCTGTGCAGGGAAGCGGCATGGGTATGCCTTCCATCGGCATATACTCATGGGAGCTTTTCAACGAATACGGTGTTGAGAATATCATCAGAGTAGGCACAGCAGGTGCGATCGCGGACAATGTACAGCTTCGTGATGTAGTAATAGGTATGAGCGCAAGCACCAATTCCGCCTACGCTTCACAGTACAGACTTCCCGGTACTTATGCGCCTACAGCTTCATGGAGCTTGCTTTCTGCGGCTGTAGAGGCTGCAAAGGCAAAGGGCAACAGCTTCCATGTAGGAAATATCTTTTCAAGCGACACGTTTTATGACGATGCAGACAGCCTTGCGAAGTGGCAGAAGATGAATGTTCTTGCAATTGAAATGGAAGCAGCCGCACTGTATATGAATGCGGCAAGGGCAGGGAAGAATGCGCTCTGTATACTCACTGTTTCAGACTGTCCGCTGAAGGGACTTTCTACATCTGCTGAGGAGAGACAGACCACATTCCGTGATATGATGGAGATAGCTCTTGAGACCGCATATGCCGTAAAATAAATTTCAGCGTAATTTAAGATAACTTTAAGATTATTTTAAGGTTGGATTGGTATATTATTAGTGGATTAAGTAATCCCCCAATTCCCCTTCTATATTTATTCATTTCATTTTTATTTGCTATGCCTTGTGCATAGCTTTTTACTTTATATGGGGATTTTTCGGGAATAAACAAAAAACGCAGCAGTCTCATTGCTCAGAAACTGCTGCGTCTTTTCATGGGGAAAGGGAAGAGGCTCAATCCTCGGTGGTTTTTCTTGATTTTTTGAGTCTGGACTTCTGACCGAAGTTCAGGGATATCGTGAGTATCTTGTCTGACTTGAAAAGCTTTAATGCAAAGAACATCACGATCAGGAATATAGCTATCTGATACCCTAAACCTATCCAGAATGCCGTCATATTGCCGAACATAAGGTTTGGTATCGAGGTAAATGTGTGAGTGAAAGGTATGGCGTAAATTATGATTTTAGCCGCCGTAGGAAGTGAATTGATATCAATGAACATTGTTATCATCCACGGTATCATTACCATCAGAACAAGGGGAAGTATCATTGTCTGTGCTGACTTTGAGTCATTGACCAGTGCTCCGAGGATAATTGATAATGCAAGGCATATCATTATTGTTACGAAGAGCTGAACTCCTACCATAACATAATCAAAAACTCCGAGCTGAAATCCGAGTTTGCTGAAAGCATCGCCTGTAGAAAGTGAAGACATTGCCTCTGACGGTATCTCACTTGTGACCGCACCTGTCATACCCTTTGTGTAGGAGGTAACACCGACCATCATAACTGCTGCATTTATAAGAGCTACGATAGCGGCTGCAAGCATTTTAGCTGTAATTACCGAACTTCTTGAAACAGGGGCAGATAAAAGAGTTTCAAGTGTTTTGTCTATCTTCTCGTTTGAGATAGAAGCTATAAGCGACTGAGATGTCATCATTATTAGCACGATGACTACTAACGGCAGAAGCATATTCTGCATCATTACCTTGCCGATAATAGCTGAAGCTGAGATCTTTGCCGATTTATCAGCTACTACTGTATGCTCGGTGATAGTCAGCGGATCTTCAATGATTTTGAGCTGTTCCTTTGAAACGCCCTGCTGATCCGCAAGCTCCTGTGAAACATAGGAGTTTATAATTGAGAGAGCGTAATCACTTCCGCCTGTTATATTTGCGAAAGCTGTTACCGACTTGACCTTGCTTATAGACAGCAGTTCTGGCTTATCGCCGTTCTGCACTGTGTCTGCAAAGCCCTGCGGTATGAGAATATAGCTCTTGAGATCTTTCTGATCTTTGAAAGCGGAAGCATAATCATCTCCTGTGATCTTGATGGAGTTGATCTCTGCACCGTTGGACTTGAATGACTCCAGCATTTTGTTAGTGAAGTCGGTATCGTCCTGATTACAAATGCTTACCTTGGTGCTTGTGGCATCTTCAACTATCTCAGTTGTAGCTGATTTCATAACATTTCCCATTACCAGGAAGATACCGAGCATAAAGATAAGTGTAGCTATCATTTGCTTGTTGATGAGCTCCGAGAGCTCTTTTTTGAGAAGGTTAATGAACTTCATTCTCGTTCACCACCCTTTCAAAGACATTCTCAAGATTTGGCGCGTCATATCGTGCCTTGAGCTCGTCGGGACGACCTGTCACCATAAGGTGACCCTTTGAGATTATTCCCACGCGGTCAGAAACGAACTCGATCTCAAGCATATTATGTGATGAGAGAAGGAAAGACATCTTTTCTTCCTCAGCAAGCTTTTTTATAGTTTTGCGTATCTCAATGGCGTTGAGCACATCGAGACCGCTTGTCGGCTCATCAAGTATTGCCAGCTTTGGCTTTGTCATAACGGCTCTCGCAAGGAGAAGCTTGCGGATCATACCGCGGCTGTAGCTTCCGATCTTATCGCTGAGCCTGTCGCCAAGTCCGCAGATATTTTTCGCACGTTCAACGCAGGAGTTTATCCCGTCGATGTCTGTTGTGAAAAGACCTGCCATAAATCTCAGGTATTTGATACCTGTCATCTGTTTATAAGCACCCGCTTCGTCAGGGAGGTAAGTTATACATTCTCTGACCTTGTCGGGGGATTTTATTATACTGTTGCCTGCCACGACTGCATCGCCTGAGGTAGGTGTCAGAAGAGTGGATATCATACGTATAGTTGTTGTCTTACCTGCACCGTTTGGTCCGATAAGAGCAAATATCTCACCTTCGCCTATTTCAAATGATATATTATCAACTGCAAGTACCTTTGTGTACTGCTTTGAAAGATTTTTTACTTCGAGTACGTTTGCCAAAAATATCTCTCCTTAATGTGTGGAGTTTAGTATTAAGACATATACTTCTTCTACACTTGTATCATAACATAAAACAAATCAAATGTCAATACAAAAAGTAGAAACTCGATAAGATTTTACAGTTTTTTAATAATCGTAAAATTCAGACGTTAAATTAAAAGAATGAAGGTGAATTTATTGTTATAGATTACAGTTTTATAACATCTGCTTTGTACATCATTGTCATGAAAAATGATAATTTAGCTAAATATCATGAAGTAAAAAATATTATTTATAATACGGACACATTCAATTTCTTGACATTATACAATAAATTTGATATACTGATTTTGAAGAATAAATGCAGTTTTTACAAACTGTGAAACGGCTGTCTGTGCGCATAATTCCCGACGCAGGGGAGCTTGCGCATTTTTATTTGCCATTACGCATGAAAGGGGGCGGAAAAACGTATGAAGCGAGCTTTCAGAGCGGCTGCGGCTGCTTTTATGACCTGTATTTTTTCTATGGGAAGCTCTGTCGGTATGCTGAAAGCGGCTGCGGAAGCGGATACTCCATCGGCGGCAACTGCTGCGGCAATGGCTGAGGACTATTACCGTATTGACGAGTCTGACATGGATATGCAGACTTTCAGCGATTATTACGACCTTCATCACGATGATGTCCGTCCCGATGATGAGATACTTATTAAAGGCAAGGACTTTGTCTCTGCGGAAAAAGGTTCGGACTCCTCGGACGGAGATATAGCTGCAGGCAGCTTTACCGATGATGACGGCGAGACTCGCAGCGGTGTACTGCTTTGGAGCAGTCTGTCCGGAGAAGTGACCTATGAGTTTGAGGCGGCTGAAAGCGGTATTTACTGTCTTGAAGCGGAATACTGCCCCATGATATCAAGCAGCTCATCTATAGAGCTGAAAATGGAGCTTGACGGTGAGGTGCCCTATGATACGGCTTCGAGACTTGCTCTTAACAGGGTATGGGTAAATGAAAAGGACATATACACCGACAGACGCGGAAATCAGGTGCGTCCTGCGCAGGTGCAGCGGACTATGTGGCAGAAATGCTTTTTCGGGGATACCGACGGACTTTTCAGCGAGCCGCTGTTCTTCTCGCTTGAAAAGGGAAAGCACACACTGAAACTCAGCTCTGAACGTGCACAGCTTGCCATAGCGAGCCTTTGCTTCAGAAATCCTGATAAGCTTCCGTCTTACACTGAGTATGCTTCGGCTGTCAGTACGGATATAGCGGTGGAGGCGACTTCATCAGCATTGTTCAGGATAGAGGCTGAGTCGGCTGACCTCAAATCTGACCCGACTCTTTACCCTACATATGATAATACAAGCTATCTTGCGTCACCCTCTGATCCATGCAAGGTGGTGTATAATACCCTCGGCAGCGGAAGCTGGAAAAAGGCTATGCAGTCGGCTTCGTGGACTATCCCTGCTGAGCAGGTCGGCAGCGGCGGCTGGTACAGGATAGGCATTAAAGCGCGTCAGGATCAAATACGCGGATTTTATTCCGCAAGACGTATATACATCGACGGCGAAGTGCCGTGCAGTGAGCTTGACTGCGTGAAATTCCCTTACGATACGGACTGGTCTGTGATTAGTCCGAAAAGCGGCGGTGATGATGTGTATGTATGGCTTGAGGGCGGAAAGGATCACACCATTACCCTTGAAGCTGTTCCCGGTGAGATAGGTGAGTATCTCAGACGGCTTGAGGATGATGTTTCCGAGCTGAATACCTATTATAGAAAGGTGCTCATGATAACAGGACCTTCTCCCGATAAGTATACAGATTATTATGTGCATGAGAAGATACCTGAGCTTGTGGACGAATTCCGCAGCATATCAGCGGAGCTGAAAGACGTACAGAAAGGCATAGAAGCTCTTTCCGATACAAGCGGCTCGGAAGCGGCAGCACTTGAAAATATGGCGGTAATACTCGATAAATGCGTGGATAAGCCGCTGAAAATACCCTCATATCTTTCACAGATAAAGGACGGCATAACCTCTCTTTCTGCGTGGATGAGAGATAACCGCAATCAGCCCCTTGAAGTGGACTATATCGAGTTCGCAACAGCTGACAGAAGCTTTGCAAGCTGTAAGGAGAAGCTGGGCAAGTCGCTGAAATTCGGCTTTGATGCCTTTATCGGCTCTTTCTTTGAGGACTATACCACTCTTTCTGATGTTACGGGAGAGGACGCTATAAATGTATGGGTATCCCTCGGACGAGATCAGGCACAGGTGGTAAAGGAAATGACAGAAAATCAGTTCAGTCAGGAGACAGGCATACCTGTGTCGGTAAATCTTGTTACAGGCGGAGTGGTTGAAGCTACTCTTGCAGGAAAAGGTCCTGATGCGGCGCTTTTCCTCGGCGGAGAGTTCCCTGTGAACCTTGCGGCGCGAGACCTGCTTGTGGACTTGTCACAGTTCGATGACTTTGATGACGTAAAGCAGCGTTTCCAGAAAAACGCCATGACCCAGTACAGCTTCAACGGCGGCTGTTACGGACTCCCCATAAGTCAGACCTTTCCTATGATGTTTTACCGAAAGGATATACTGACTGAGCTTGGATTTGCTTCTCCGCCCGAAACATGGAGCGGACTCATAGATATGCTGCCTGCACTTCAAAGAAATTATATGTCGGTGGGACTTATACTTCCGCCGAACAATATATCTCCTGCAACGGAAGCAGGTCACACCTTTGCCATGTTCATGCTGCAAAAGGGCGTTAATTATTATAATGAAGAACAGACGGCTTCCACATTCAATAGTATCGAGGCTGTGCAGTCCTTTGAGGAGTGGACAGACCTTTACACAAAGTACAGCTTTGAACAGACCTATGATGCGTTCAGCCGTTTCCGCACAGGAGAATATCCTATAGTTGTTGCGAATTACACCTTTTTCAATCAGCTTACGGCAGCTTCTCCCGAAATAAGCGGCTTGTGGGACTTCTGTCCTGTGCCTGCAACGGTAAGGGCAGACGGCACAGTGTCTCATGCGGCGAATTCAAGCGGAGCAGGAGCTGTTATATTCAAAAAGGTAAAGAATAAGGATAACGCATGGAAGTTCATCAAATGGTTCACGGATACGGATACACAGGTGCAGTATGCTTCTCAGATAGAGGGACTTCTCGGCACTATGGGACGTTTTGACACTGCAAATGTTGAGGCTCTCGGACAGCTTTCATGGTCTGAGGACGAGCTTTCAAGGCTTAGAGCGCAGCAGCAGGAGCTTGAAGAGATACCTGTGATACCTGCTTCTTATGCCGTTACAAGAAATATTATGAACGCATTCAGAGAGACTATCAATGAGAAAGCAAATCCCCGTGATACTCTTATCTGGTACAATAAGGACATAAATGAAGAAATAACGCGCAAGCGCAGGGAACTCGGTCTTGACTGAACTATAATAACGGAAGGGAGCGTGAAAAAGTGGCTGTTTCGGCAGAAAATATCGGAAAACGAACCAAAAAGGAAAAACGCAGTATGCTCTGGCGCGATGTAAAGCGCAATAAAGCCTGTTACGGCATGATAGCGCCGTTTATGGTATTCTTTATCATATTTACGGTCATACCTGTAGTAATGTCGCTCCCTATGGGATTTACGAACTTCAACATGGTACAGCCGCCTAAGTTTGTGGGAATGTCCAACTTCACCACACTTTTCCTTTCGGACAAGATATTCCTTAAATCTATAAGAGTGACTATAGTTTTTGCACTGTTTACAGGTCCGATAAGCTATGTGCTGTGCTTTTTGCTGGCGTGGCTCATAAATGAGATGCACCCGAAGCTGAAAACAGTGTTTACGCTCATATTCTATGCTCCGTCAATGGCTAATGTCTATACGGTGTGGCAGCTTATCTTCAGCGGTGATATGAACGGCTATGTCAACTCTTTCCTCATAAATCTCGGCATAATAAATTCACCTGTACAGTGGCTGACCGACGGCAGATACGTCCTCGGAGTCACTATAGTTGTGCAGCTGTGGATATCTCTCGGAGCAGGCTTTCTTGCGCTGAGAGCAGGATTTCAGAATATCGACCGCTCAATGTATGAAGCAGGAGCTATCGAGGGAATACGTACACGCTGGCAGGAGCTTATATACATCGTTATACCGTCAATGGGACCGCAGCTCATGTTTGCTGCCGTCATGCAGATAGTAAGCTCTTTCACGGCAGGTACTGTTGCGCAGAACCTTGTAGGCTTCCCAAGCACTGATTACAAGGCTCATACGATTATGACACACGCATTCGATTACGGCTGGCAGCGCTTTGAGATGGGGTATGCTTCGGCGATATGTATGGTGCTTTTTGTTGCCATGTTTGCCTGCAATAAGCTCATCAGCAAGGTGCTGGGCAAGTATATGGACTGAGGAGGCGGAGCATGGCACAGGTAAATACTGCGAAGCTTCACGCTTCCAACAGACAAGCAGGAAGAAAGATAGGCGGAAGTGTTGCTATCTTCCTGTTTCTTTTGATACTGGGACTCTTTATGGCTCTGCCTATATACCTTACTCTGGTAATGTCGGTAAAGCCTGTTGAGGAGCTTTTTGTGTTTCCGCCAAAGCTTTATGCCGCAAGACCTACACTTGACAATTTCCGTGATATGTTCAGAGTGCTTCACCAGAACCGCGTACCCTTTTCACGATATGTGTTCAACAGTCTCTTTGTGACCGTCACGGTAACGGTATTGCAGTGCTTCTTTTCGTCAATGGCGGCATTTGTGCTTGCAAAGTGCAAATTCCCGGGCAGTAAGCTGATAAACGGCATTATCGTTGTGGCGCTTCTCTATCAGAGCAATGTCATATACATAATGCAGTATATATTAATGGCGAAAATGCACATGATAGATACATATATGGCGCTTATTTTTCCTGCAATAGCCTCGCCTATGGGACTTTTCCTCATGAGACAGTCCATAAGTCAGGTGCCCGACTCCATGATAGAAGCCGCAAAGGTGGACGGAGCAGGACTTTTCAGGATATGCTGGCAGGTAGTCATGCCAAATCAGAAGCCTGCGCTTATGACACTTATAATATTCGCATTTCAGGGCGCATGGAATATCCAGACAGGCTCTGTGGTCTTCAGGGAAGAGTACAAGACACTGCCTACAGTAGTCAGTCAGGCGGCGGCTTCGGGACTTGCAAGGGCAGGCGTTGCAATGGCGGCGGCTGTATTCCTGCTGATACCGCCGATAATCATATTTATGCTTGCACAGAGACAGGTCATCGAGACTATGGCTCATTCGGGAATCAAGGAGTAAAACGGAAAGGAGTGTGACAAGTGAATAGGATAAAAAAGAAGCTTACAGGCGCTGTTTCTGCACTTGCCGCACTCAGCAGCTTGCTTACTGCTTCGGCAGTTTCTGCGGCTGAGCCTTACGACTCCTACAACTATGACCGCTGGGGAGAAGCTGTGCCGTCACAGGCAGGCTTTTCGGCAGAGCGCTCGGTATCGGGATTTGACATGGGGGTAGGAGCACTTGACAGTCCAAGCGACCTGTTCTGCGACCATGACCATATCTTCTACATAGCAGATACAGGAAATAATCGTATCATTGCCGTAAACGCAGACTTCAGCGAAACTCTCCGCGTCTATGACAGGTTTACTATGCCCGACGGCTCGGAAACAAGGCTCAACAAGCCTATGGGAGTATTTGTATCGGCGGAAAACGACTTTATTTACATTGCCGACAGCGACAACGCCCGTGTACTGATTTCCGACAAGGATGGCAATGTACAGGGCGAGATAAAAAAGCCGACTTCCGAGGTATATGACAGCAAGCGTACATTTCTGCCGCAGAAGGTCATTGCGGACAAGGCAGGAAATGTTTACGTAGTGCTTGGCAATATCACTACAGGTGCGGCTATGTTTGCTCCCGACGGAAGCTTTACAGGCTTTTACGGAGCTAACCGCGTTGAGCCTACTGCAAAGATAGTAAGCAACTATATCAGAAGCATTTTCATGTCAGATGAGAAGAAAGCTCACAGAAAAAGGACAGTCCCCACAGGTATCACAAGCTTTGATATTGACGGAGATTTCATATTCACCTGTACCGCTTCATCTACTCAGACAACTGATACGGTGAAGAAACTCAATGCCGCAGGAAAGAATATTTTTGCAGACCTTGCCCTTTCATTCGGCGACTTTGAGCCTGTTTACGATACCTCGCAGAATAAATTGCTTTCGCCTGCTATAGTGGATATAGATGTTGCTGAGGACGGCTGTATAAACTGCCTTGACTTTACTACAGGACGAGTTTTTCAGTATGATGAGGACTGCAATCTGCTCTTTATCACAGGCACTCTTGCAAAGCAGACAGGCGGATTTGACCATGCTGCGGCAGTTGAGTCACTTGATAATGACCTGTATGTGCTTGACTCCTCAAAGGATACGGTGACTGTATTCAGAGAGACTTCATTCGGCAAGGCTGTCCACAAGGCGGCGGCGCTGTATAATGCAGGATATTACGAGGAAGCGCTTGAGCCGTGGCAGGATGTGCTAAAACGCGACGGAAATTATCACAGAGCCTATATCGGAATAGCATCGGCACTTCTGCGCAAAGGCGATTACAAGGGCGCGATGAAGTACGCAAAGCTTTCAGATGCAGGAGATATATACAACAAGGCTTTTGAGGGATACCGCAGGGAATTCCTCAGAGAGCACTTCACAGCTATAGCCGCAGGACTTGCGGCTGTCATTGCAGGTGCTTTTGTATGGGGCAGGATAAGAAAAAAACGCAGGAATGCCGCGCAAATACAGGAAAAGGAGGAGAGACGGTCATGATGGACCTTACTCAGAAGCAATGGGTAAAATATGCGGTAACACACCCGTTTGAAGGCTTTGAGGATATGCGATGGAAAAAGTCAGGTTCGCTGAAAATAGCTATGTTCATCATTGTACTGCTCTTTTTCGGACAGATAGCCTGCGGCAGACTTTACGGAGCACAGTTTTTCATAAGCTACGACAAGACCTTCAACATTATCCCGTATATAGTGCGGAGCTTTGTGCTTTTCGGAGCATGGACCGTAGGAAACTGGGCGGTCTGTACTCTCCTTGACGGAGAGGGCACGCTGAAAAATATCTGCATTTACAGTGCATATGCCCTTATACCGTATATCGTACAGCTATATATAAATGTATTTCTTTCGCACATACTCATACGTGATGAATATGTCTTTATGCAGGCAATAGAAGTCATCGGCACGCTTTGGACGGTGCTTCTGCTGTTTTCGGCGGTAAAGTCAGTACATCAGTATTCACTGGGCAAGACGGTTTTTGCGGTGGTGCTGACTATAGCCGCAATGTTCATAATGCTTTTCCTGCTGGTGCTCTTCATGTCACTGATACAGCAGGTATACATATTCATATCCACCATTTACACTGAGCTGTCCTACAGGGCGAGAGTCTGAGGAGGCAGTGCAATGAGAAAAAACTGGAAAAAAATACTGCTGTGTCTGCTTGCGGTGTCGTCTGTGACTGTTTCGGGCAGGACATTTGCCGCAGATGACGAGGGAGAGGTCTCCGTAGAAGTCGGAGAAGCCGATACAGAGGAAGCTCCTGAAAAGGCTAAGCGTGCGGAAACAGTGGAAAAGGCGGAGCTTTCAGAAGAGGACGCTGAGAAATATCTTGAAAAAATAGGCTCTGCGGACGGCTATGATGTCTATCACAAGGATAAGGACTTCGACGACGTACTGTGGGAGTCTGTTGGCGGCAAGCCTAAAAGCAAAAAGGACTACACCGATGAGCAGAAGCTATTGGCAGATAAGATAGACGAGCTGAAAAAGCTTGGAGAGCTTGTTATTATCGACAGCAAAAACGGTCATGCGGCGGCTTCATTCAAGAGTGGGAGCAAATGCGATGAGGGAAATCTGTGGGTAAGCGATGCAGGAAGATTTTTCCTTATCACCGACGAGGACACTTCTGAGGTCGTAAGGCTTA
Source organism: Ruminococcus flavefaciens (assembly GCA_004556875.1). Taxonomy (GTDB): domain Bacteria; phylum Bacillota; class Clostridia; order Oscillospirales; family Ruminococcaceae; genus Ruminococcus; species Ruminococcus flavefaciens_S. The sequence continues at coordinate 1,892 of SFFP01000032.1, read as the reverse complement.
GGAGCGTTATCTCTACTCTTGACAGCAAATGTGCTTTTATCTCATCTGACGGAAAGACTCTGGAGCTTCTCAAAAAGGACATGAAAAAGCCTGAAATATCCTTTTCCTACAGCGGTATTGAGGACGGAAAGAAAGTCTACAAGGCTGAAAACGGCGAATTTGCATGGCTGACGGCTGACGGAAAGCACTTCCTCGGAACTTTCAGATACGGCGCGGAAAATGATAAATTCCGCATGATAGTTGACGACAGAAGCGCCATATTCGGCATTGAAAATAAAGAAAACGGTTATATATGGTGGTCTTCGCCCCTTGAAGCCACACAGGACAAAATGGCTACATCACTGCTTGCGGACGAACTGAGGTCGTCGAATATGCTCAGATACGGAGTTCCGCTGAGCCGTTCGGGAAATAATATGCTAAGATCAGGAAACGCCGATGACTGCACATTCACGGTCAGCGATATCAAGGACGGCATACGTGTGGTATATAACTACAGCAAGGCAGGCTTTAAATTCCCTGTTGAGTATACACTTGAGGACGACCACTTAAAGGCAAGCGTCAAGGTATCTGAGATAGAGGAGAGCAAGGACGCTAATATCGCTACGGAAATGACGGTGCTGGGCTGTTTCGGCGCGGCTTCCGACAAGGAGGAGGGATATTTTGTTATCCCCGACGGAAGCGGTGCACTTGTGCGGTTCAACAATAACCGCTCATTCCAGACAAATATTTATCAGCAGAGAGTCTACGGAAATGATATCACCGCAGTGCCGCAGAATAAGGGCGCAGTCACAGAGCAGATATATCTGCCTGTTTACGGCATAGTCAAGGATGACAACGCTCTTCTTGCGGTTGCGGCTAAGGGCGACTCAAACGCTTATATCACTGCAAATGTTTCAAAGCAGTCCAACAGCAGCTACAATCTTTGCAGATTTACATTCATACTTCGCTCTATGGACAGCTTCTATATGTCGGGAAGCAGTAATGAGAGATACACTGTCTTTGAAAAGGGAAAGATAAAGTCGGACGATATCGAAATGCTTTACTACCCTATCTCAAAAAAAGATGCGGACTATACCGATATTGCCGCACGATACAGACAGTATCTCATGGATGAGAAGGGTGTCGAGCCTAAATGTGATATGCAAAGCTCTGCGCTGTATCTCGGACTGTACGGCGGCGTGATGAAAAAGAAGAATATTCTGGGCATACCCGTATCAATGAAGACTTCTGTCACCGATTACGGACAGGCGGCGGATATAATAAAAAGCCTCAGTGACAAGGGCGTTGAGGATATGGTCATATCCTATAAAAACTGGACTGATGACGGCATAAAGAACAAGGTTGATACCGATGCCGACCCGTCAGGAAAGCTTGGAGGCAAAAGCGGCTTCAGAAAGCTTACCGACCTTATTGACGATAAAGGTTATACGCTATATCCTGTTTCCGACAACAGGGATTTCCTTTCGGGCAATGGTTATTACTCGTTTACTGATACAGCCGTGAGAGTTTCGGGGGCTTATTCGCAGATAGTCAGCTACGACAGAGCCTACGGCATACCCGACGGCTTCAGAAAGAATATGTCACTGCTTTCTCCGAGCTATTTCGGAAAGGTCTTCGGAGACATTTCCGACAGCTATTCAAAGTCAGGACTTGGCGGAGTTTCGCTTTCGAGCCTTACTTCTTCACTTTACGGAGACTACGGCAAAAAGAACATCTCACGGGCAAAGGCTGAAAAGCTCCTGACAGATGGCTATGAAAAGCTCAGCAATTCCCTTAAAAACGGTATACTCGCCGAAACTGCAAATGCCTATGCTCTGCCCTATGTTGACAGTATCAGGGGAGTTCCCGTGACCTCGGGCAGATTTGATATCTTTGTGGAGTATGGTATAAGT
>SFFP01000031.1 GCA_004556875.1 Ruminococcus flavefaciens | reverse complement strand
AAGCTTGAAACAAGCATCTCTGAAAGGTATATAACAAAGAGGACAACAAGGCTGACAACAGCAGAAGCCATCTGATTTTCGGTAAGGGAAGAGATAAACAGTCCCACAGCGATAAATGCTGCACCGAGGAAGAGCATTGCAAAATAGTTGCCAAGCAGAGGAGTCCACGCTACTTTTCCGAGATAATTGAGTATGAAAGCGTAAACGAATACGATAGACTCAGCAATGATATACAGTGTAAGAGCTGCAAAATACTTGCCGAGAACGATATCCCACAGACTTATAGGAGCTGTGAGAAGTCCCTGATCTGTCTTATTCTTCTTTTCCTCACTGAGAAGCTTCATTGTGAGGACAGGGATAAGAAACAGTACGATATAGAACATCGAACCAAACATCGCAGATGTATCTGTAGTTCCCTCAGCAATTACGCCATTATAGAAGAATATACCCGAAACCAGCCAGAACACAGTTACAAATACATAAGCTATGCCTGACGTAAAGAATGCGCCCATTTCGCGCCTGTAAATAGCCAGCATTATTCCTCACCTCCGTTGTTTTCTTCGCTGTCATCATCAGTTTCCTGAACAGCTCTGAGTTTGCCGCTTGGAGCGACCTTTATCTCAACCTTTGGTTTGGACTGGCTTTCATTGCTCTGTTGTTTGCTCAGTCCCTCGTCCATAGTTATCTTGAGGAAGATATCCTCAAGGGTGAGGTCTGAAAGCTGGAGCATAAGGATATTCCAGCCTTTTTCAGCGCAGAGCTTGTTGAGGTCACGGCGGATATCAGTCTTGCCGTCTGTTTCGATGTCATAATCGTAAACGCCTCTTTCGCGCTCCATATCAGCGCGTACATACTTAACGCCGCTTATTGTCTTGATAGCGTCGGTTATCTCGCGCTTGTCATCAGCAGTATGTGTAGGACCTTCGATACGAAGAGTCATCTTATGCTCGTTAGTGATATTCTTAGCTATCTCGTCAGCAGTGCCGTCAGCGGCTACCTGTCCCTTGTTGATAATGATTATCCTGTCGCACACAGCCTGTATCTCAGGGAGAATATGTGATGAAAGGATAACAGTATGTCTCTTGCCCAGCTTTTTGATAAGAGACCTTATCTCGATTATCTGATTAGGGTCAAGTCCAACAGTAGGCTCATCAAGTATGAGCACAGGCGGATTATTGATAAGTGCCTGAGCAAGACCTACTCTCTGACGATAACCTTTTGAAAGGTTCTTGATAATTCTGTTTCTTACGTCCTGTATCTTACAGAGACCGCATACTTCCTTGAGATGAGCCTTTCTCGGAAGCTTGCATTTTTTCAGGTCAAACATAAAGTTGAGATACGCATCAACAGTCATATCCACATATATCGGCGGTATTTCGGGAAGATATCCTATGTTAGCCTTAGCCTTCTTAGGTTCTTCAAGAATATCCGTACCATCGATGAGAACCTCTCCCGAGGTTGAGGATATATATCCTGTCAGCATATTCATGGTCGTAGACTTTCCTGCACCGTTAGGTCCGAGGAAACCGAGTATCTCGCCTTTTTCGACCTTGAAACTGATATTGTTTACGGCGAGCTTGTCACCGTACTTCTTAGTAAGGTTTCTGACCTCTATCATTGGGTTTTACCCTCCTTATTATAGTAATCAGAGGTTGCGCGGCACTATGCCGCATTTTTTACAGCAATATCTATGGTAATACTTCTTTGTGATAACAAAGTGAAAGCAGTGCGAATATTTCACAATATATTGAGAGCAGACTGTATATCTGCCTTTATTTGCGATTTCAGCTCATCAAGAGAGCCGAATTTTCTCTCAGGACGGATAAATCCCGACAGCATTACCTGCATATCTTTTCCGTAAAGGTCGCCCGAAAATCCGAGGATATGTGTCTCTGCAAGGGGAGCACGTTCGCCCTCAATGGTCGGCTTTACGCCGATATTCGTAACAGTTCGGTAAACCTTTCCGTCAATGCAGGTGCTTCCCGAATAGACTCCGTAAGCAGGAACGAGCTGTCCTGAGCCGAAAGCCTGATTTATAGTCGGAAAGTCGATAGTTCTGCCGATATGATTGCCGTCAGCGACAACTCCTGAAATAGTATAGGCATTTCCGAGGAGAATATTTGCTTTTGCAACATCGCCATCTCTCAGCAGGCGGCGTATACTGCTTGATGATATGATGTCGCCGCCAAGAGTAACGTCCTCTACCACCTGTACCGCAAATCCGTACTTTTTGCCGTATTTTTTTAGCTCTTCAACGCCGCACGATGCCGCATTGCCAAAGCGGAAATCGCTTCCGCAGCACACATAGCCTGCATTCATTCCGTCACGGAGAACCTTTTCGGCAAATTCCTCGCCCGAAAGTCCTCTGACCTTGTCAAAAGGCGAAAACTCGGTGTGCTCGATGCCGCATTCAGCGAGAAGTCTCAGTTTTGTATCAGCGCCGTAGATATATCCCGAAACATCGCTGTTTTTATAGCAGGCTGTCTCAGGTATGAACGTATAAGCCGAAGGAACAAGACCGTTCTGCTTCTGCTTGCAGGCAGACGAAAGTACAGCCCTGTGTCCAAGATGCACTCCGTCAAAAAGTCCCAGAGCGACAGATGTTTTTTTACTTTCCATACTGTCACCCTAAATTCTTTCCCACACGAAGGATACCGCCATCAAGGTCCGCAAAAGCTGTACCGATAAAGCCGCCGTCAAAGCCGTATACACCGTAACATTCCTCACCCTCGCGTATTCCGCGGAGCTTGGAAAGGTCCAGCTTTACGCCGTTTCTGTACATTCTTGTCTGAGCCTCGCCCAGACGGAGCTTAGGTAGCTTTTCAAATACTCTTTCGATAGGCAGGATAAGCTCTTCGAGCCTGTCCTCGTCCTTTGCTTTCTGTATCTCTTCCAGTGTAAAACAGTCGTCAAGACCAAAGCCGCCCGAGGAAGTCCTTACAAGAGAGGTCATTATCCCTCCGCAGCCAAGTCTTTCACCGATATCGCTGATAATAGTTCTTATATAAGTGCCCTTGCCGCAGGCTATTGACAGTACGCCCTCACGGGTATTGCTGTCATACTCCTCCAGAACAAGTGCTGTTACTTCAATTTCACGAGCCTGACGCTCGACTTCTATCCCCTGCCGTGCAAGGTCATAAAGGCGTTTGCCGCCCACCTGTACAGCCGAATACATAGGCGGAAGCTGCATTATCTTACCTGTAAACTCAGGGATAACGGCTTCTATAGCTTCTCTTTCCACCGACATATCCGATCTTTCAGTGACTTCGCCCCATATATCCTGCGTATCCGACACCGCACCAAAGCGGAAGCCTGCACGATAGCTCTTGTTGTTATCGGGCATGATATCGCAGGCTTTGGTAGCATTTCCCACGAAAACAGGCAGTACCCCCGTAGCCATAGGGTCGAGAGTTCCGCCGTGTCCGAGGCGTTTCATCTGAAGTATGCCGCGCAATTTTGCGACAACGTCAAACGAAGTAAAGTCCTGTGGTTTATTTACGCAGAGAATACCGTTCATTCACCAAGCGCCCTTTCTACAGCGCCGATGAGGTATTTCTTAGCCTCTTCCAAAGGACCATTGATAGTACAGCCTGCAGCCTTAGCGTGACCGCCGCCGCCTACCATCTGGCATATAGCCGATACGTTAACGTCATTTGCCGAGCGGAACGAGCATTTGTAAACGCCGTCCTCACGCTCACGCATAAGGATACCCACCTCTGTCTCTTCAAGCTGTATCGTCAGCGGAGCAAAGCCTTCAAGCTCTTCCATAGAAACGCCCATAGACTTCATCATATCCTGCGTAACAGCAGCGATAGCCAGTCTTCCGCCGAGACAATACTCCATAAGCTCATTGACCTTAGCCTCAAGCTTCAGTCTGCCCATAGTCTTGACATCGAACATATAGCGGTTTATTCTTGCAAAATTGATATCATAGCTGCGCATCATCTCAGCTGCTATCTCATGTGCACGGGGAGTAGTACAACCGTATTTGAAACAGCCCGAATCGGTAGCAATGCCCGTATAAAGGCACATTGCGCAGTGCTTTGTTATCTTTACGCCCATATACTGTGCAAGGTCGTATATTATCTCGCAGGCAGCAGTAGCGTCACTGCGGAGCAGAGTTTTCTCCGCATAGTTTTTATTTGAGATGTGGTGGTCGATGCAGAGCTGCACCTTTCCGCCGTAGATGTCCTTATAGTCGCCCATAAGGTTTTCGTCGGCTATATCCACCGCGATAATGGTCTTAGGCTCAAACTCTTCTCCTGCGCCCTCGCTTGTGAGAAAATCATAGCGCGGCGAAGGGAAACCGTCATGGCACACGACTCTGCTGCGGATACCAAGCTGTGCAAGGATATCCTTCAGACCAAAGCCTGCACCGATGCAGTCACCGTCGGGATTACGGTGAGTTATGATAACTGCGTCCTCGCAGTTTCTGAGAAAGAGCTCAGCCTCACTGAAACCGATGAACATAAGTGATCCTCCTTACAGCAGGTCATGGAGCTTTTTGCTTATCTCCGCGCTTCTCTCAATTGAATTGTCAGCAATGAACGTAAGCTCAGGAGCTTTTCTCATTTTAAGTCTGTGGAAAAGCTCTCTCTTGATAAATCCTGCTGCACTTTTAAGTCCTTCAACGGACTCTTTTGCCCTTTCAATGCCATCAAAGCTGGAAACATATATCTTGCAGCTTGACATATCGCCTGAAAGGTCCGCTCTTACAATAGTGAGCATCTTGTCTATTCTCGGGTCTTTAAGCTCTCTGAGAATAGCAGTCATTTCCCTTTTTATATCTTCAGCCATACGGCTGTTCTTGAAATTAGGCATGATAATCCTTTCCTGTGTCACAAGCTGACGGTATAACCGCCTGCGTTTTTCTCTTCATGCTTATCGGATTCGGCAGATTTTGCGGACTTTTTTGCAGCCTTCTTAGCAGGCTTTTTTGTCTGTTTTTTCGCAGACTTTTTTTCAGCCTTCTTTTCCCCTGCTTTTTCCTCTTCAGCCATTTCAGGCTCTGCCTCAGCAGCCGCAGCACCCTCAGCTGACTGCTCAGGCTCGGAAAAGAATCCGTCACCGAATATATCCGCAGAGAAAGCTTCGTCCTCTGCACTGCGGCTGTAATCGGGGATATCCTCGTCGCCGTCTTCACTGTAGTAGATATCGGCATAGTTGCCGTACTCAGGTTCAAGCTCAACGTCGCGGACAGGACGCTCGATACCCATAAGGTCCTCGGTATAATCCTCAGGTTCTTCAAATGCACTGCACTGACCGAGAAGTATCTTCTTTACCGATTCAAAAAAGAATATGTCGATAGGACCGAAGTCGTCCCAAGCCAGCGCCTCATTGCAGTACTGCAGCATATCCGCCGTACTCATTCTGCTGTTATCCATAAGAAATTCCCCCTTTATCATTGATGAACATTTCTTAATAATTAATCTTCACGGTATTCCTCTACGATATAAGTCTCGAAGATATCGCCTTCCTTGACATCGCTGAACTTTTCAAGACTGATACCGCACTCATAGCCCTCAGCAACTTCCTTTGCGTCGTCCTTGAAGCGCTTGAGACCTGATATCTTATCATCTGCAATGATGATACCGTCACGTACTACACGCACCTGACTTCCTCTTGTGACCTTACCGCTGAGTACGTAGCTTCCTGCTACCATACCAACGTTGGATATCTTATAGACCTGTCTTACCTCAACGCGTCCCTGCTCAACATCGCGGAACTTAGGAGCAAGCATACCCTTCATAGCTGTGGATATCTCTTCGATAGCATCATAGATGATACGATAGAGTCTGATATCAACGCCGTCGCGCTCTGCATTTTCAGCAGCAACAGGGTCAGGTCTTACGTTAAATCCTACGATGATAGCGTTAGATGCGCTTGCGAGCATTACATCGCTCTCCTTTACAGCACCAACAGCACCGTGGATAACTCTTACCCTTACCTCATTGTTGGAAAGCTTTTCGAGTGACTGTTTTACAGCCTCTACAGAACCCTGAACATCAGCCTTTACAACGATAGGAAGTTCCTTTATCTCACCCTCAGCTATCTGGCTGAACAGGTTATCGAGAGTTACCTTGCGGTAAGCGTTGAACTGCTCCTGCTTCTGCTCGTGTTTTCTCTGCTCAACAAGCTCTCTTGCAAGTCTTTCGTCCTCAACAGCGTTGAAGATATCACCTGCGCTCGGAACCTCTGCAAGACCTGTTATCTCAACAGGTACAGAAGGACCTGCTTCCTTGACTGTTCTGCCCTTGTCGTTTGTCATTACACGTACACGTCCTACAGCTGTACCTGCGATAAGTACATCGCCCTGCTTGAGTGTACCGTTCTGTACAAGAAGTGTAGCGATAGGACCTCTGCCCTTATCAAGACGCGCCTCGATAACAGTACCCTTTGCAAGTCTGTCAGGGTTAGCCTTGAGTTCCTTTACCTCAGCAACGAGAAGAACATTTTCGAGAAGCTCATCTATACCCTCGCCTGTCTTAGCAGAAACAGGTACACAGATAACGTCACCGCCCCAGTCTTCGCAAACGAGGTCATACTTTGTAAGCTCTTCCTTTATACGGTCAGGGTTTGCGCCTTCCTTATCCATCTTGTTGATAGCAACGATAATGGAAACGCCTGCAGCCTTTGCATGGTTGATAGACTCAACAGTCTGAGGCATGATACCGTCATCAGCAGCAACAACGAGGATAGCAATATCTGTGATATTAGCACCTCTTGCACGCATTGATGTGAAAGCCTCATGTCCCGGAGTATCAAGGAAAGTGATGTCCTGTCCGTTTACATTTACCTGATAAGCACCGATATGCTGTGTGATACCGCCTGCTTCGCCTGCGGCAACGTGAGCATTTCTGATACGGTCAAGGATAGAAGTCTTACCGTGGTCAACGTGACCCATAACAACTACAACAGGGCAGCGCGGCTCGAGGTTTGTATCGTCATCATCAGTATCATCGATAAGACGCTCCTCAATAGTAACGATAACTTCCTTTTCTACCTTTGCGCCCATCTCATCAGCAACGAGAGCAGCTGTATCAAAGTCTATCTCCTGATTTATAGAAGCCATAACACCGAGTCCCATGAGCTTTTTGATAACGTCTGTAGCTGTAGCTTTAAGACGTGTAGCAAGCTCACCGACAGTGATATTGTCAGGGATAAGCACCTTGAGCTGCTGTTTTCTTGCTCTTTCAAGCTCAAGTCTCTTGAGCTTTTCAGCCTCGCTCTCCTTCTTTGAGAACTGCTGACGGTTTCTCTGAGCTGACTTCTGGTTTATCTTCTGCTTCTTTGAAGAATAGTTGTCGTTCTTATGCTTGTTTGAAGTAGCCATCTGGTCGTATCTCTCGTTATACTTATCGAGGTCAACGTAGCTTCCTCTTGTATCAACAGTTCTTCTCTGTGTAGAAGTCTGTGCCGTTTCAGAGCTGAATGAAGCGTTGAACTTTGTTCTCTCGCCTCTGTCCTGAGCCTTAGCCTGCTCCTTCTTCTTGTCCTTTTTCTTGTCGTGGCTGTGAGCGGCAGGTTTTGGAGCTTCTGTCTTTTCAGCAGGCTTTTCCTCAGCCTTTGCAGGTGCAGCAGTCTGAGGCTTCTCCTCTTTCTTAGGCTCAACAGGCTTTTCAGCCTTCTTTACAGGTGCAGGTGCAGCCGCAGCAGCTACCTTCTTTTCGTCCTTCTTAGGCTCTTCCGCAGCCTTTTTCTCAGCAGGCTTCTTAGCAGCCGAAACCTCTTTCTCTTCCTTTACAGCAGTTTCTTCCTTAGCAGGACGGGGATCATTCTTAGAGTTGAAATAATCGTTCAGAGAGCTTACTGAATAGCGATCCTTAGTGTAATGCTCAAGAACGGAATTCATTTCCTCCTCAGTGAGTGAAGAACCCGTTTTCTTCTTATTGTCGCCCTTTTCTGTGAAAAAGTCGATCAATTCCTGTGCAGGAACATTTAAGTCCTTTGCAGCGTCGCTTAACTTTATCTTTTTTGCCATAGGCCTGAATACCTCCAATTTGTCTATACCGCTTATATGCGGCAGTATTATAAAAACGTATCTATTTCAACGCATTTCTGCGATCAATCAGATATTATCCTCTCAAAACCGTCTGCGAAGCCTTTATCTGTTACCGCGATAACGGCAGTCTCTTTTCCGCAGAGCCTTCCGATCTCAAATTTGCTCATTTCCGTGATAAAAGCTCTTATGCCGTATTTTTCGCAGTAATACTTTACTTCCTTTACAGTCTTCTCCGAAGCGTCAGAAGCGGTAAGCAAACAGAAAGCAGCCCCGTTTTTTGCAGCCTCAACAGCACTGTCAAAGCCTTTTACTGTCTTTCCCGCTCTGATACAGATACCCAGCAGATTAGCTGTCCTGCGGCTCTTCTCTGAGCTCATTCATCATCACCTCGTAAACGCTTTCTTCGATCCTGCATGAGAAGGATTTTTCAAATCTTCTTGCCTTCCTTGCCTTTTCAAGACAATCCGTACTGCGGCAGATATAAGCACCTCTTCCCGCAGCCTTGCCCTTGAAGTCAAGGCTTATCTCGCCCTCGGGAGACTTGACTACTCGGATAAGCTCCTTTTTAGGCTTCATCTCACCACAGCCGAGACACATTCTCATGGGTGTCTTTTTTGTTTTCATAATTATTCCTCGTCAGCAGCGGCAGCTTCCTCCTGTGCAGGAGCTTCTTCAGCTGTTTCGGCTGCCTCAGCCTTTTCCTCTGTCTCAGCAGCAGGAGCTTCTGTCTCTTCAGCTGCTTCAGCAGGAGCTGACTCAAATACAGGTGCAACGAAATCAGGGCTCATTTCAGGAGCTTCCTCACCTGTTGCATTGTCGAACTGCGGCTTGATATCTATCTTGAAACCTGTGAGCTTTGCAGCAAGCTTAGCGTTCTGACCCTTGTTGCCGATAGCAAGTGAGAGCTGATTGTTAGGAACGATAACTGTGCAGATCTTTTCTTCCATAGAAGTAATGACTGTCTTGAGCACCTCAGCAGGAGCAAGTGCTCTTGCGATAAACTCCTCAGGAACTTCGCTCCACGGGATAATGTCGATCTTTTCACCGCTGAGCTCGTTTACTACAGCTGTTATTCTTGAACGCTTAGGACCGATGCAGGCACCTACTGCGTCAACGTTCTCGTCCTTTGACCATACAGCGATCTTAGTTCTTGAACCAGCCTCACGGGAGATAGATTTTACTTCAACAGTTCCGTCATATATCTCAGGAACTTCCTGCTCAAAGAGTCTCTTTACGAGGTCCTTGTGAGTACGTGAGATCTTTACGACAGGCTTCTTGTTCTTGCCGATGATGCCTGTGATGTAGACCTTGACGGACTTGCCCTCTTCAAGAGTCTCACCGGGGATCTGTTCATTGCGGAAGAGATAAAGCTCTGTTCCGTCATAAACAACTGTGACTGTACCTCTGCCCGGCTCTACCTGAGAAACTCTTGCAGTGATACATTCATGCTCCTTCTGCTCGAACTTGCTGAGCATCTGCTCGCGGTTGATCTCTCTGAGGTCGCCCTTTATGGACTGCTTAGCAGAAAGCGCAGCCATTCTGCCGAGCTTTGAGATGTCAAGCTCCTTCATGATAGTTCCGCCGACTACAGCATTAGGGTCCATAGTCTTTGCAACGTCTATGTTTACCTCATTCTCATCGATAGGCTCATCGTCGATGATGTCCTGTCTGATATACATTTCGAACTTCTTCGTTTTAGGGTCGATCTCAACTGAGATCCTCTCCTCACTGTGCGGATAAGCTCTTCTTGCTGCCTTGAGCATAGCTGACTTTACCTTTTCGATGAGCAGCTCTGTCTCAACGCTGTTTTCTTCGCCAAGAGCTTCAAGAGCCTTGAAAAAGTCCTTATTCATGTTCATGTCTGTAAATTCCTCCAGTATATTATATTTTAAATTTTCTCTTTTAGAAATCAAGATAAAGCTTTACAAAAGCGATATCAGATAAAGTGAAAGTCTTTTCCTCGCCGCTGTCGAGAGCAACGGTAACGCCCTCTTTGTCAGCGCCGACCAGCTGAGCGATTATCTCTTTCTCGCCGTCAACAGCTCTTATAAAGCGTATCTTAACGGTGTCGCCCTGACAAACCTCAAAGTGCTCCTCCTTGACGAGTTCACGTTCAAGACCTGCCGACCCCACCTCAAGCATATAGCTCTGAGCAATAGGGTCTTTTTCGTCGAGGATATCACTGATAGGAGCGTTTGCACGTTCACAGTCCGCAATAGTTATCCCCTCGTCCTGATCGATGAACACGCGGAGATACCACATAGCGCCCTCTTTTTCGTAACAAACGTCCCAGAGGTAATAGCCGAGCTCATCGGTAATAGGCTTGATAAGATCGTATACCTTTTGTTCCGTACCGCCGAATTTTTTGAATTTCATAGGCAGTTTTTCCCGATATTTCGGAAATCTCCTTTCTCTGTAAAGTAATAGTCCCGATATAAATACTAAAGACCGGAATGTTTCCGGTCTTTGGGTTTACTATCATCATAAAATATTATATCACGGTTTTTCGCAAAAATCAAGTGTTTTTCGGAATTTTTTTCAAAAATCCGCAGATTTTCCCCACTCTGTAAAAATATGACAGCTATTTGATGATATTGACGGTAAAAAAGCGTTCCCACAGCCGCAGGAACGCCTTTATTTTCATTCATCAGCCTTTGAGCTCAACACGTCTTATCTTGCCGCTGATAGTCTTTGGAAGTTCATCTCTGAACTCAACTATACGAGGATATTTGTAAGGAGCGGTGTGCTTCTTGACGTAGTCCTGTATCTCCTTTTTCAGCTCGTCAGTGCCCTCTTTTCCCTTTACAAGAACGATAGAAGCCTTTACTACCTGACCTCTTACAGGGTCGGGCGCAGCACTTACGCCGCATTCAAGGACATACGGAAGCTCCATGATAACACTTTCGATCTCGAATGGTCCGATACGGTATCCCGATGACTTGATAACATCGTCCACACGTCCCACGTACCAGAAATAGCCGTCCTCATCCTTCCACGCAGTATCGCCTGTGTGATAAAGTCCGTCATGCCATACTTCCTTTGTCTTTTCTTCGTCGCTGTAATAGCCGAGGAAGAGTCCGCACGGAATATTCTTGTCAGTACGGATAACTATCTCGCCTGTCTCACCTGTCTTTACAGGCTTGCCGTCAGGGTCAACGATATCCACATCATAGAGCACGCTGGGCTTGCCCATTGAACCGGGGCGGCAGGTCATGCCTACGAAGTTTCCGATAGAAAGTGTTGTCTCGGTCTGTCCGAAACCTTCCATAAGCTTTACGCCTGTAGCCTTGAGGAACTGATTATATACCTCAGGGTTGAGTGCTTCACCTGCTACTGTTGCATACTTTATTGAGCTGAGGTCGTACTTTGAAAGGTCCTCCTTGATAAAGAAGCGGTACATTGTAGGAGGTGCGCAGAATGTGGTTATATTGTACTTTGCGAACATAGGAAGTATCTTATGTGCATCAAAGCGGTCAAAGTCATAAACGAATACACAGGTCTCGCTGAGCCACTGTCCGTAAAGCTTGCCCCAGAGAGCTTTTCCCCAGCCTGTGTCGGAGATGGTAAAATGTATTCCGTTAGGGTCAACATTATGCCAGTAACGTGCGGTGATGAAGTGTCCGAGTGCATACTTGTGACTGTGTGTAGCTATCTTAGGATAGCCTGTAGTACCCGATGTGAAGAACATAAGATTAGGGTCACTTCCGCATGAAAGCTTTTCGGGGTCTGCAGGACGCTCAAATACATCGCTGAACCCAGCCATTTCCCTATCAAAGTCGCACCAGCCATCGCGCTCGCCGTGAGCCATCATCTTGATGAGGCTGATACCAAGCTCTTCCTCTGCAAGGTCTACCTGATGAGCAACATCACCATCGCCTGTACATACGATAGCCTTGACTCCTGCTGCCTTGAAGCGGTATGTAAAGTCATGCTGTACAAGCTGATTTGTTGCAGGGATAACTATAGCGCCTATTTTATGAAGCGCGATGATAGAGAACCAGAACTGATAATGTCTTTTCAGTACGAGCATTACTCTGTCGCCCTTCTTTATGCCCTTTGAAAGGAAGTAATTTGCAGTCATGTTTGAATACTTCTTTATGTCTGCAAATGTGAAAAATCTCTCGGAGAAATCGTTTCCCACATAGATAAGTGCATTCTTGTCAGGACATTTAGCCGCAAGAGCGTCAACAACATCAAATCCGAAGTTGAACTTCTCCTCGTTGATAAAGCTTATGCCTGTAAGCGAACCCATTGTGTCTGTTTCAAGCTTTACGAAGTTGTCTGCAACAGGGTCCTGTATATGTGCAAGGTCGAAATTCGTAACTCCGGGAAGTATAACGGGTTCGAGGTTTGAGATAGCGTGCTGAGGCTGATTTACTCCGCATACGATAGCGTAGAATTTGCACTCCTTGCCGCCGACTGCCCATTCATCGTGAGGTTCTGAGCTGTCGTAGTAAATAGAGTCACCTTCATTGAGTATCTCGATATTGTCGCCTACCTGCACCTTGAGCTGACCGCTGATAACGATATCCATTTCCTGTCCCTCATGTGTATGTGGGTGAGGTACACGGTATTCTTCGTCGACATATGGGATAGTAACAAGAAACGGCTCAGCTATCTTGTTGCGGAACTTAGGTGCAAGACGAAGATAGCTCAGACCCTTTCTGCGTGCGATAGGGAGTCCCTCTCCCGACCTTGTAACGTCATAGCTGTTGATATGCGGCGATTCACCTTCCATAAGGTCAGTTATCTCGACACCGCAGGCATTTGCAAATTTATATATAAAGCTGAAGCTGAAATCCTTAGCTCCGCCCTCATAAGCGAGGTACTCATAGGACGAAACGCCTACCTTTTCAGCCATTTCCTCAGGAGACAGACCTACCGACTCACGGGTGAGCTTTATTCGCTCAGCGACCTCTCTCATTTTTAATTCGGGATCAAATAAACTGCTCATTCAAAGCCTGCTCCTCTCTGTATTATTTCAAACAAAAAGGCGGAAACCGCCTGTGATTACGTACTTTTAATTATATCACCATGCTCCTCTGCTGTCAATATTTTTCTCTCTTTATCCGAGAAAAGCTCCCCTCAGCAGCCATGCGGCGGCTCTGAGAGGAGCTTACATATATTATAAAATCCTTGTTCTATCCCTACACCAATAATTTTTTTATTTCTTTATTATTGTATTTACTGTCCCTTTAGTCACCGGAATTATATGAGGATTGGTAACGACATAATCAGGGGTATACTTGCCGCCGACAACTTCAAAGCTATCAGCTATTAC
>SFFP01000340.1 GCA_004556875.1 Ruminococcus flavefaciens | reverse complement strand
GGTTGGTGGGGATGAGGCAGTAGCCGAGATACTCCTGCAAAGCTGCAATATCTTCGGGGTACAGCAGTTCATAAAGGAATTGCAGAAAACATTCGGGATAATACACTCCCTGCCATATTGTCGGGTCATAGTCGATATTCAGCCTGTTCAGGCAAAATTCCTTGTAGGGGTAAAAATTGCCGTTCAGATCGAGCTTGCCATTATTAAGGTGAATATAATTCAGATCGGGCGGCAGAGGCTCGCTATAACAGTAGTGGCGGAGCGAATCAATAATATTGCTTACCTTTTTCGGCAAGCCGAACCATACGGCTTTCATCAAGATATTGTATATTTCATTCCCAAGTTCGTTCTCATCGACCACGCCGTCATAGTCATAGAACACGCCCTTGATGCACTTCATCGGGTGCTGTCCCAGTAACATACGGCTGAATATCAGTTCATTAACGGTGGTCTTATCAAGCATCCAGTCGGGAAGTTCACGGTCACGCTCCTTCTTTTTCTTTTCAGGTGGTACTTTGGCAGCCGTATTCTCTTTAGCAGAATCGCTATTCTCCCCATTCTTCGACACATCGTTTGTATTCTCGTTCAATCCTGTCTACCTCCAGTTTTATTTCTGCCTGCTGTTCCTTGTCATATCGGTTGAACGTTTCAAGCATATACTCCGCATAGCCGATATTCTGCAAAGCGTATACAAAACGCCTGTCCGTTTCCTCATCGGGAGAAATAGGAGTATAGCGCATTTTGTACTTGTCCAGCAGAGTGAAGTATTTCAGCAGAACATCATACATATGCTCCACCCTTGCTTTTTCTGCCTTGCGTTCGGCGATCTCCCTGCGCCGTCTGTTGACTTTCTCTTGCCGTGCGTAGCTAAGGCGGTCGGGCGGCGGTACGAACTTGTTCGTACAATCCACATCCAGACCAAGGGCGAAATCGCTGTTGAGCTGCTTCACAGCTTCAATGGCTGACACGCTGAAAAGCTCCTGCACCAGCTTGATTACATCGCCGTGAGCCTGACAGCCGAAGCAGTAATAATGATCGGTGTAGAGCTTGCAGGACGGGTTACGCTCCCTGTGGAATGGGCAGAGTGCCATGTTTCCTCGATGTACCTCGACACCGTAACTACGGGCGGCAGTGGGTACGTCCACAAGGGATTTTACTTCATCAAAAATTGTCATTATGAAAAACCTCCTCTATATACAGCGGAAAAATGCCGTTTTGTTGCACGAAAACGTACAACTTTAAATAAAATATGTCTTGATCAAACCAAAAATCATATGTTTGTACAAATGGACAGCCTGCTTTTTATGAAAATGGCACAGCACATTTTCCGATACTTGAAATATATATCGCTTTGTGATATAATGTATATTGGAATAATATTGAAAGGTGACTTTCTATGTATAAGTACTGCGACTTTCAGTCTGTTACCAAATTGCTGTACAGTGGGCTGATAAAATCTACGATCAAATCGTATAACGTAATGATGAGCGACCTCTTTGGTGCATATAATGCCGCCGAAAGAAAACAGGCGTTTACCAGCAGCGAGCTTTCACGTCTGGGCAACGGTAGGCGTGTGCCGTCAAAAACGTGGGTAGACTTCTATCAGCGGAATGACAAGTCAGTCATGCTCGCAGATATTATGAGCATTATTCCAAATATCGTAGATAAAGCATCAATGCAGAAAGCCTTGTTTGAGCTTTACACCAACGACAGATTTATCCCCGATGAATATATGCAGGCTTTTTTGTCAAACCATAAGCCTGAATATTCCGATGATAACACCCTTGCGGAACTCATTTACGATGTCCTGTTCATTTCTATCGTCCGTCCCTATGAGGAAAAGACAAAGGAGCATTTTGTAGTTATCCCTTTTGATGCGTCAGACTATGAAACTCCGGTTATAGAGCAAAAAGCTGATGCACCCACTGTAAACACAAATTCACAGGCAACGCCCGACACATTATTTGCCAACAGTGAATATCTGCCGCCGTGTCAGCATTTCTGCGGTCAT
>SFFP01000339.1 GCA_004556875.1 Ruminococcus flavefaciens | reverse complement strand
CTTAACCTTATTGCTCGGCTTATACACATATTCGATACCGCACTCACTGCACTTTTCAAGAAAGTCCTTGAAGTCACGGCTGTAAAGCATGACCTCTGCGATCCTGACACGGAGCTTTTCTTTCCACGACTTGCCCTCTTTCTGCATTTCATTCTCGTAATGTGATACACCCTTGCCAATCGGTTCAATAACGGATATGCCGTGTTCGGCACATATCTCGTCCGATATTTCACGCAGCTCTGCCCACGCTCTTTCTGACTTCCTGCCCTGATTATGCTCGGTGGTGAAACTCAGTCCGTTATACAGATTGGTGTTGTTGAAAATGATATGGCAATGCAGGTGCGACTTATCATGGTGAACAGCGATAACATACTGATAATCACCTTTAAGATAGCGATCGCAAAGCTCCTCTCCGATCTGCATAGCTAGTTCGGGTGTGACTTCACCGGGGGCAAAGCTCTGTATCATGTGATATGCGAGGATTTGTGTGCGTCCTGTGCCTGTTCCTCGGACTGCTCGGAAGTCCTCGCTTGCTCCTGCGCTGTCGGCTCTGCAAGCATAAGAGTTGACATATATACCGTTGACGGTCTTATCTCCGTTTGTGATGTAAGCGATTGCTGCGCTGACTGTTGCTCGGATCGTATGGATAGAAGTGTATGCCAAATCTCGTTTACCCCCTCTTTGATCTGCTGAATATCTTGGTCGTAAATATGCCCTGTCCTGCGCATAAGAAGTAGTATCTGATTCACATTGCTCCCGATGCGTTTCATAGCCTTGTTGACCTCCTTGCAAGAATATCCTGCATTTCCGATTCCGTAAAGCGAACATTCAGCGTGTAGGACTTCTTCTCCCTCTTGCGTTTCAGGTACTTGCGTTCATCGTCGGTAAGCTCGCCCTCAGACTTGTGTGCAAGGGTATCGTCAAGCTCGGCAGCAAGCTTTTTGTCCAGAGCGTTGTTGATAGCTCCCTCGTAGCTCATGCCTGAGTTTTCAAAAAACTTCTGCTTGCGCGGTCTGCCACGCTTTTTCTTTTCGGTATTCATAGTAGTGTCTCCTTTATCTCTATTTCGGCGTCAGCCGATTTTCTATGACCGCTGTGCGGTCTTTTTTCGGGGCTTGGGGTGTCCCCAACAAGCAGATGTATTTTCGTCCGTATGCGGCGCAAAATACAATGCTTGCTATTTTTGTTGCGCTGTCGCGCAGTTTTCTGCCTGCTGTATCTCTGTATCTCGCAGGCTTTCGATGCTCCGTCAGCGAATTTGGAGCTATGCGACTTATCATCTCCGCCGCATTGGTCGGCGGTCATACTCGCTCACGCTCCTGCGTGATGCTCTCAATCATCATCGGTGTCAATATTCTAAACTGGTACGGCGCAGTTATTGCGCAGTCTGGGCGGCAGTTTGATGAAAGTAGATATTGATTTTTGGGGGACAGAATGGTATAATGTAGAAGTGAGAGTAAGCACTCGGCTTGCCAATATTTATCATTTCAAATAATCGGGGTGTACTATGACTAAAAAGAAGAAGGTTACAATTATCTTGTCAATTATAATACTGGTCATAATAGGTGTTATATTAGGTCTGCGAATAAGAGATAGTAATCTAAGACGAGCAGAGTATACTGGCAATAAACTTAGCTTTGACGGTAAGGTATATGAGGAAACCAGCTATACCGAAATACAACCATATAAAGAAACATGGAAAGTGGTCTGTAAAACAACAGATGGGGTCTGGACTGTATATGAGATAGAACAGTATCCTAATCATGAATATCTTGTTGCTCGTACTTCTTGGGAGGCAAGAGTATTAAAACTTACAAACTAAAAAACTGAATATCCCCACAAGCTGTGTGAGCGAACTCCGCTCCGCAGCTTTTTTCATTTTCCCCATAACAACTTGACGAACTCGAAAACTCTAATGGCGCACAAAGTTCATGCGCCCTGCGAATAGACAGATAGCTCCGAAATTTGCTATAATATTATCGTGGGGTTAAATCAAATCCTGCGATACTCAAAACCGAAAAGAGGTGATGCGAATGAGTAAGAAAGCGAAAGCTGAGGTCGCTGACGAGTCCGCCGTTATCATTACGGATGCCGTGCTTGCCGAGAATCAGGCGAAGCTCGATAGCTACGAAAAGGCTATCAAGGCAGCGCAGGAGCGCAGACGTAAGGTCATCATCGAAAGCAAGCTCTACACCTACGATAAGCTCTCACAGCTTTACGGCGGTGCTGAGGGTCAGGCACTTCTCGATGCTGTCACTGCGGAGCATACGCTGATCGGAAAGCTGACCGACAGCGGAATGTCCTACGCTGACATTGAGGGGCTTGTCGATAGCTCTGACGGTGCAGACAGCAAGTCGGGCAATGATGAATTTGTCGGGCAGACTTCTTTCTTCGGAGATAATTCCTACAAGGATTAACATATTTCCGACAACAAAACGATAGCTGTGAATGGGGCGGCAGCAATGCCGTTCCACACGGCTACAATCACAACCAACAACCATGAGGGTAAGAGATATAAAGCGATGCCCTCAAACCTATAAGCATAGACAGATACAAGCTAAAGGAGAAAATTCGCTATGAACGAAACAACAACTGCCGCCGTTGCGGTATCGGGAAGTGTGTCCGAGTATCATATCGGGCATACGATTTACAGAGTGAAAACCGTCTTTAACCCGGCTTTTCGGCAAAGCCTGAGTGACATACTTGCAAGGCTCATCACGGCTGACTGTGAAAAAATGCTCGGTGATAATGAACAGGAACAGGACAAGCAGGCTGTGTGAAATTTTAGCTTGGTG
>SFFP01000338.1 GCA_004556875.1 Ruminococcus flavefaciens | reverse complement strand
CGATGCTTCACAGGTTCTCGCTTACTACGCAAAGGTTTCTACAAACAATACAAATGTTTATGATGTAAACCTTTCTAAGAGCGCACTTGCTACAACCCCAACATCTGAGTATGAAGAGTTCGCAGCATTCCTTGCTGATGTACACTTCGGCGGTGAGCAGGCTGTAGAGAGATCTGCTAAGAAGGATAAGAGACTCATCGACGCTAACGATGCAGCTTACATCCTTGCTTACTATGCAAGACAGTCTTCTGCAGACTATGCAAGTAAGACAGATAAGGAGATCTGGGACGAGGTAACAAAGAAAACAGTTAACAAGTGATCAGATCAAAATGACATTTTAGATATGACAAAAAATTAAAAAGAGTGTAGCCTGCCGCTGATGGCGGCGGCAGGTTAACATATAATTCTAAAATTATCTGAAAGGAATAATGACAATGAAGAAGAATACTTTAAAGAGAGCATTTGCAGCTCTCGCTGTATCTGCTGTAGCTGCTTCAGCTTCCGCTGTTTCTGCAATCGCTGCAGGCCCAGCTGCTGGTCAGGAATATAATTTAAATGGTCTTGACCCAAGCAAGGCTGCTACAAAGCCAACAATTTCAATCACACAGGAGAAGATCTCACTTTCTGAGGCTAAGGCAAATCCTGTACGTACAATGGAAATAACAGTTTCTGGCGCTGATAGAAAGTACGCTCCTACTGGTCTTCATATCCAGTATGATGAGAGACTCACAGGCGTTAAGGACGAAGATGGCGATTACGCTACACTCGGCGCTGCTGGCAGCAAGCTCTCACAGGAGCAGCAGGCAGACGGTACACACGGTTTCTTTGTAGCAACAGCTGCTTCAACAGATATCGGTAAGGATGGCGTTCTCTGGACATTCAAGCTTCAGCTTCCTTCTGACGTTAAGGAAGGCGATAAGTTCCCAGTTGAGATTGCTTACAGAAGCAAGCCAACAGCTGAGGACCTCTTTACAAACGGTGATAAGGACACAGAAGGTCAGCTCATGCAGGCTTGGGTATTTACTCAGGGTATTGAGCAGGGCTACATTGAAATAGAAGCTCCTACAACAACATCTACAACTACAACAACTACTACAACTACAACAACAACTACTACTACAACAACTACATCTACAACTACAACAACTACAAGCGGCTCATCAACAACTACATCAACTACAACAAAGGCTGCTGGTTCTTCTACAACAAAGAAGGCTGCTACAACAACTAAGAAGGCTACAACAACTAAGAAGGCTACAACTAAGAAGAATGACTCACCTAAGACAGGTGTTGCTGGTGCAGGCGTAGCAGTTGCTGGTCTTGCAATCGCTGTAGGTACAGCATTTGCACTCAGAAAGAAGGAAGACTAATTAATTAGTCCAAATTCTCAATGAATAATTAAAGGCTCTCCAATTGGAGAGCCTTTTTTGTATGCTGTTAATCCTTTTTTATAGGCGGAGTCCAGTTAATACCGCCCCAGCCATCAACGTTTGCACGTTTCATAGCTCCAAATAGCCTGTCCTTGAAGCCGTGGTCGTTACGCTCCATATCTGCGAGGAATTGTTTTGTCTTTTCACGATTGGTATGACCGTCAGCAGGACATACTGATTTAACTATGGGCAGCTCGTTTTTACGCGCAGCTCTGCGGATTTCCTTTTCGGGAGCTAATACAAGTGGGCGTATTACAGTAACTTTTTTATGTGTAAGGTAGGTGCTCGGAGAAAAACAGCCGATACGTCCCTCAGTAAAAAGGTTCATAATGAATGTCTCGACTGCGTCATCGTAATTATGCCCGAGAGCAACCTTATTGCAGTTAAGGTCGTTTGCGGCATCGTGGAGCGCTCCGCGTCGCATTCGCGCGCAAAGACTGCATGGATTTGGCTCTTTTCTCACATCAAAAACGATCTCAGCGATCTGAGTTGTTATGACATGGTATTCTATTCCCTGCTTTTCACAAAGTTCAGCAACAGGAGAAAAATCTGACTTTGCGTTTTTGAATCCCATATCCAATGTAACTCCG
>SFFP01000337.1 GCA_004556875.1 Ruminococcus flavefaciens | reverse complement strand
GACTTATACCATACTCCACAAAGGCTGTAAACGGAGACCCTGACCCCGAAAAGCTCATGCTCATGGCGGCGGCTACGGGAAGCAGTCTCAGCTTTGATATGATATATGAATACGCAAGCGTACTAAAAGACACTGAGTTTGACGAGCTTTACTACGCTGACTACAGATACTGGACGGATACAGCCGCTGAGTATCAAAGGCTTATTGAGCCTGTTCTCAGTAAGGTGTATGACAGCTTTATCGAGGATTATGATATCGACGGAAGCATTATTACCGCCGAATATGAAAACGGTATTGTAGTAACGGTGGATATGGAAAAACGCACGGTAGACTGCGGAGATATCCACATAGACATTTCAGAGAAAGGGGGAGAGGTCGGCTCATGAGTGCAAAAACAGAAGTGCCTGCTGAGAAAAAACGCCGCAGAATGTCATATGAGCGTAAAAAATCGCTGTATGGCTATGGCTTTATCGGACTTTGGATCGTGGGCACGATAATTTTCTTCCTTATACCTCTCGGAAAGTCTCTGTGGTATTCCTTTTGTGATGTTTCGGTAGATCCCGGCTCACTTAAAACAAAATTCGCAGGTTTGAGCAATTACTTCACGGTCATTGCGGAAGACCCTTATTATACGGAATATCTTGGCGATACTTTGCTTGAAACTCTCTGGAAAACGCCGCTGATACTTATATTTTCGCTGTTTATTGCGGTCATACTCAATCAGAAGTTCAAGGGCAGGACTCTTGCAAGAGCAGTATTCTTTCTGCCAGTTATAATAGCTACAGGCCCTGTATTCAGGATAATCAGCGGAGATATGGACTCTACGGGCAACTCAGGCGCACAGCAGTTCTCGACAATGTTCTCAACTGACCTTGTGGGCGAGCTTATGCAGTTTCTCGGTATTTACGGCATAAGCGACAGAATGAGCGGTGTAATATCTGCGGTGGCGGATAATATTTTCGGCATCGTCTGGAGTTCGGGAATACAGATACTTCTTTTCCTTGCGGCTTTGCAGAACATCCCCTCATCGGCAAGAGAAGCCGCTCAGCTTGAGGGAGCTACCGCATGGGAGTATTTCTGGAAGATAACATTTCCATATGTAAGTCCTTTCATACTTGCAAATCTTATATTTACGGTAATAGATTCGTTCACTAATCCTATGAACAGTGTTATGAACCGTATCGTCTCAATGAAAAATCAGTGGGAATTCGGTGCGGCTTCGGCAATGGCGTGGATATACTTTGCTATCGTTATTGTTGTCATAACCATTATCGCAGGAGCAGTGAGACGTTTCATATATTATGAAAATGACTGAGGGGGGACGTGAATGAACGAAGCTAATGCTGTTTCCGAAAAGGGAAGCAAAAAAGAAACTCTCAGCCATAAGAAAAAGCGCAGGTCACAGATGGAGAATATGTCACCTGAGGAAAGAGCATATCTCCGCCGCAAGTCTGTCAAGGACAAGGTCTGGCCGATTTTTCGCTTTGTCATACTTGTGGGACTGAGCTTTGTCATACTCTATCCTCTTATTTATATGATAAGCTGTGCTTTCAGAGACAGGGGAGACATGAGCGACCCCACTGTAATGTGGATACCGCGGCACTATACCCTTGATGTCATAAAAGAGACCATTGACGCTATGGATTACTGGGAAACTCTGAAAAATACGCTGCTGCTGAATATCGGCTGTTCCGTTGTGCAGGTCATTGCCTGCGCAGTGACGGGATACGGCTTTGCAAGATTTAAATTCAAGGGCAAGAAGCTTTTGTTTGCCATAGTTATCATGATGATACTTGTGCCGACACAGGTAATATCTCTGCCGCTGTATACACAGTTCAGATATTTCGGCATAAAGGGTCTGTTTACAGTAAATCTCATCGACAGCAGGCTTACCATGTATCTGCCTGCAATGACTGCAAACGGCATACGTTCGGGACTGATGATACTCATATTCAGACAGTTCTTCATAGGACTTCCGAAAGAGATAGAGGATGCGGCTTATATTGACGGATGCGGACCTT
>SFFP01000336.1 GCA_004556875.1 Ruminococcus flavefaciens | reverse complement strand
CTGGAGGAATTACCAATGAAGAAAAGAATTTTAGCAGCTGTTTTAGCATCTGCATCAATTCTCGGCGCAGTTGCAGGCTGCTCAAGCAACGCTACAAGCTCAGCAGGATCTTCTACAACAGATTCGAGCAAGACTGAAGACTCAAGCAAGACTGAAGACTCAAGCAAGCCTGAGGATTCAAACAACGCAGGAACTTCCGATAAGTTCACACTTAAGGAAGGCGAAGGCAAGACTCTTAACATCGCTGTATGGAACGAAGAGTTCAAGAACTACTTTGAGAAGTACTTACAGGATAAGATGCCTGAGGGCGTTAAAGTAAACTTCAAGATCACTGAAAACGCTAACAACGCTTATCAGAACAAGCTCGATGAAGACCTTCCCAAGAACGATGCTGCATCTGCTGACGACAAGATCGATATGTTCTTATTCGAAGCTGACTACGCTCTCAAGTATGTTAACTCAGAGTACACACTTGATGTTAAGTCGCTCGGTCTTACTGACGAAGATCTTTCAGGTATGTATCAGTATACAAAGGACGTTTGCACAACTCAGGATGATGCAAAGTTACTTAAGGGTGTTTCATGGCAGGCAACTCCCGGTCTGTATGCTTACAGACGTTCAATTGCTAAGGACGTTCTCGGTACAGATGATCCCGATAAGGTACAGGAAGCACTTTCTGACTGGACAAAGTTTGACGAAGTAGCTGCTAAGGCTGCTGACAAGGGTTACAAGATGCTCTCAGGTTATGATGATGCATACAGAACCTTCTCAAACAACGTTTCAGCTCCTTGGGTAAACGACAACAACGAGATCATCATTGACGACAACATCATGAAGTGGGTTGACCAGACTAAGACATACACAGACAAGGGTTACAACAACAAGACATCTCTTTGGTCTGATGCTTGGGCTGCTGACCAGGGTCCTGACGGTAAGGTATTCGGCTTCTTCTACTCAACATGGGGCATCAACTTCACACTCGCAGGTAACTCACTTGCAGTTAAGGAAGCTGACGGCGGTAAGCTCGAAGTAGGTAACGGCGGTTACGGTGACTGGGCAGTTTGCTACGGTCCTCAGGCTTACTTCTGGGGCGGTTCTTGGCTCGCTGCTGCAAAGGGCACAGATAACGCTACATTAGTTGGCGATGTTATGAGAGCATTCTGCTGCAACAAGGACTTCGGCGTTCAGTTCACAAAGGATACACAGGACTACTACAACAACGAAGCTGCAATGAAGGAACTCGCTGCTTCTGACTTCAAGTCTGACTTCTTAGGCGGTCAGAACCACATCGCTCTGTTCGTTGAAACAGCTCCCAAGATCGACATGAGCAAGATTTCTATCTACGACCAGGGTCTTAACGAGACATTCCAGGCTAAGTTCAAGGAATACTTCGACGGTACTGTTGATAAGGATACAGCACTCAAGAACTTCTATGAGGCTGCTATTGTTAAGTATCCTGAGCTCAAGAAGCCCGCTGATGCATAATCAAGGCTTTATAGCTTAAAACTTTTGACCTTCATCTTGACTGCGGGTTCACTGAATTCGCAGTCAAGTATGTTAATGGGGCGAATTACATACTGTTTCCGCCCCATTAACATACTTGACTGCTCAAGATGGAGAATATACCGAGATTTTTATAAGGAGTGTTTTTATGGCTCAGGCATTTAATGCAGGAAATGTGCCGGTAAAAGCCAGAAAAGGACAAATCGGGAAATATAAAAAATGGGGCTACATATTTATGCTCCCGTTCATATTAGTTTTCCTTGTTTTCCAGGCTTGGCCGCTTATTCAGACTTTCTATTACAGTATGTTCAAATACTTCAAGTCGGGTCTTAGT
This sequence comes from Ruminococcus flavefaciens, assembly GCA_004556875.1. Lineage (GTDB taxonomy): Bacteria > Bacillota > Clostridia > Oscillospirales > Ruminococcaceae > Ruminococcus > Ruminococcus flavefaciens_S. The sequence continues at coordinate 184 of SFFP01000336.1, read as the reverse complement.
TGGATAGGACCGGAGTTTGTAGGATTTGATAACTTTGTGGCAATTTTTGATATGAGTTCAGGTAACAATATACTTGCACTCACATGGAATACGCTTATCATGTGGGTACTGGGATTTGTTCCGCAGATAATCATTTCATTACTTTTTGCTTACTGGTTTACAAATGTAAGACTTCGTTTAAGAT
>SFFP01000335.1 GCA_004556875.1 Ruminococcus flavefaciens | reverse complement strand
ACTCGACCATGAATAATGATTAGTGGCTCATTATTTTTTTATCAAAACTGGCTCACTTTTTTATTAGCGCTGTGGCTCAGTTTTTTATTGACAAAGGCAGTTATCATAACAGTTATGGAGAAAATGTCTGCAAATCTCTATTCTATGCGCTTTGCGGTCAATATCAGTTTCCTGTGAGAAAAGGTCAGTTCTCATGAAAATCGATTTGTGTTTCGGAAAACGTTTCAGAGAAGTCAAAAACTTATGCAAAAACAGGTCGATTTGCATAAAGGATACTGCTCCCACATTTTTTCAATCAAAAGAGCAAATATCCGCCCGACACAGCCCACACAAATAGTTCTCGCGAGCAGTTGCCCGTAACGAAAAAAGCTGTAGGCTGTGTTCGGGAATCTTATGGGAAAGGAGGAATGCTATGAGTAATATGTTACAAACGAAAACCGCAGAAGAAATACTGACAACAGTATTCAAGCCGAAGGAGTTCATCATTGACGGACTGCTCACGCAGGGACTGTATGTACTTGCAGGTGCACAGAAGGTAGGCAAGTCATGGCTGGCAATGGATATCTGTGTCTCAGCATTGCAACAGGAGTTCCTGTACTCGGACGTGATACTATTCAGGGAAAGTCAGGACACAGCCGAGAGCGAGGAAGCGGTCGATATTGACGAAGCTGATGACGAGGCAGAAGAAGAAACGTTGAGCCAATCAATGTGAGTAAAAAAGCAGCCGCAGGGATAATAGTCCCTGCGGTCATGCAAACGGCAAGTCGCCGTCCGAGCCGCTGATTTTGAAAATAAGGGGCTGACAAGGGGCTGAGGGCATTTTTGAGAAAAAAGAAAACCCACAAACGGCTATTTTAAGCCATCTGTGGGATTGATAAATGGTGACCCGTACGGGAATTGAAAATCCCCCACCCATTTATCTGGTTTTCAGTAAATTTGAAAAAATGCGGAAAATACGGCATTTCAGAGCAAGTTGCAAAAGCTCACTTACTCTGTTTTATGCCAACTTTTTGTGATGATAAAGAACAAATAAAGAACAAGAATCACATCACAGCGTATCTTTTCAAATCTATTGTTGATCGGATTTTTTTCATTTCAGATGAAATGAAAGTCAAACTGGAGGTTTTACAATGAGTAAAAATATTCTCGACGAACTTTACGATTATGACCTGTTCCACCTGACCGAGATCGAAGATATGGACGGTTCATACAAGGCTGCCCTCGACAGGCTTGTCAAGGCAGAAGCCGAACTGAAAAAAGCCTATCCCGATAATGACGAAATCCTCGATGAGTACCAGTCAGCGGATATTGAACTGCATAATCTCTCCAACCGCAATGAGTTCCGCAAGGGCTTCAAGGTCGGCGCACAGCTCGTCCTCGAAATGATAAAGCCCATAAAGTGAGGTGGACGGTATGAGCAGATACAAGAGCGAACAGACCGCATACAGCCCGCTGAAAAAGAAATACGTTCCACTGTGGAGACTGGACACCAACACCGTGACCGTCACCCATTTCAATCCCGATACGCAGACCGAGGAAAGTAAGACCTACAACACCGATTTCATCAGGTATCATCTTCATTTCTCTGACAGCCATTGCCCCAACAGGCTTCGCAGGCTCGTCAATGAGGGCAGAATCATACAGTACCTCGATGATTTGGAACGGAATGTAGGTGATGCTATCTCACGTCAGGTGGAGCTTTGGAAGCAGACCGACAGTTGCTATCAGAAGGCAGTTCTCAGCGGTGATGCCGAGAAGATGCTCGGTCTGGAGAACTGCTTTGTCTATATGGCGAGAGAAGCTGTGTTTGAGTGTATGGTTTATATTTGAGGATCAACGGCTGTGCCTTCGGGTGCAGCCGTAATTAGTTTACTAAACGATCAATGATAAATCTAGATACAACACTTATATTATTCATTTTAGAATAGTACTTCTTTAAAAGCTCTTGTAACTCAGTTATATTTGAAAAATCGTTTCCTATAATTGATATAATATTATCTATATCACCGTCGTATACCCCCATATC
>SFFP01000334.1 GCA_004556875.1 Ruminococcus flavefaciens | reverse complement strand
AACATCTGCATGAGCTGCTTTGGCGTCACAATATCAGGATACTCCACAAATGTATTTTCTTTAGTTAACATAATTATTCTCCTTTCTGGGCAGGGTACTTGACCTGCTCCGATTAATATAATATAATTAATGTGTATAGGTGGCTCCCCAAAGGGAGCTGCCAGTATTAATAACAACCATAAAGCTCCTTGAACTTTTCATATAGATATGTCTCAACGAAGTCTACAACTCTGCCCTTAATAGTGAGAGCTTCATTCTCACTGGTCTCCTTATTGTAGCCGTCGAACTCGATGATCACATCGCCAGCCTTGAATTTGTTGAAACCAGCATCGATTGCATCACGATAACCAAGCTTCTGCGCCACTCTGTCCTCAGACTTGCCAGGACGACAGAAGCTTTTTATATTCGCCTGCTTCATAACGTCAAGATGTGAGCTGCCTTGGTTAAAATAATCCTGCGTAGCTCCTATCAATGCGGTGTGGAATTTTCTACCTTGCTTAACAATTGTCTGAAGCGGTGAGCCTGTGCTGAATTCCTGATCTATAAGCTCGTCGATCACAATGGAGAGAAATCCTGAGTCATGCGACATCTGCCAGTTGAAGAGACTTCCAACAAGCATATCGAGCAACTGGTGCGTGCTATCACCAACTTCATTGCCTAGGCTGATAACGATGATCTTGCGTTCCTGCGAGAACAGGTCTTCCCAAGTCTGCTCCTCAAATCCGACTTCCTTGATGTCATCAAGTACGGACTGAACGCAGTCAGCAATCTCTGCACCCCAACCTCCGGCTTCCTCCAATTCAGAGCAGAGGTTATTCAGAGATACCGAGTATTCTTTATCCTTCAGATAATCCGACAGGAAGCCTTTCAGCTTTCGTGATGTACCCTTGTCGAGAGGTCCTGTAGCCGCACGGAGAACGCTGTATATAGCCCTCTTCTTATCTGGAAGAGTCTCACAGCCTCTCAATGAGCCGAGATCAACTGGGATCATATCCATGCCATATTCAGCACCTATGTTGATGAATTCGAAGAGCTTTTCAACTACCTCAGAAGGCAGCATTTTCAGTAGCTTTTCCTTTGTGTAACTGCCGCTTACATCAAATACAACAACGATTTGACCGAGCATAAAAAGCATACAGATCAGTTGAGCAATAGCCCAACTCTTACCGGATCCGGTTTTGCCTGTGCCGAAATAGATGTTAGATTCTTCAGCGGCATAGCGTATCATCTTGCCTGCGAATCTTCCATCAACCGTCTTGATCAATGGTAGGAAGCCTTCTTTCGGCATCTCCCCATACTTGAATAGGTTTGCTTCTTTATCCAGCAAGTCGAGTCTTAGCTTATTTTCCTGCGTAAGCAGTTTATAGCTTATCGCGTGAACGTACAGAGGATAGGGTGTACCGTCAGAGGTGATAGCCGCTATACGAACACTTTTCTCGCCTTTTGCGTTATGCGGAAGATATCCTCCGCTGTAAAGAGCAGCAGTCAGGCTATCTGTATCAGCGATAGAGGTCATTTCATCCTTAGCAATGTCAAAGCTGTCAGCTGTTTCCACATAGATTCGGCGTTCATCCTTATCAACTACTATCGTATGACTGCCCTTATCAAACGGAGTTGTCTCCTCCTTCATGATTAAGCGGTAATAGCCGTCAGCAATCTTCTGGTTGAGTATCTTACCGTACTCCGAACAAATAACATCATTCACCGGCTGAATATCCTGCTCCTGAGAGCAGAGCCAATCTCCGATATATTGCTCAATATCGGGACTGAAGAGTGGCGAGTACCATTCATTATATATACGCAGCGCCGTCATTAGCATAATGTAAGTATTGTGCTTCGAGTGTGGTATTTTATCGGGAATACCGTTGCGAACTTCATCGACATAGCCATTGAAGACCTTGATAAAATTTCCGTTATTGCATCCGTATTCGGTTTGTTCTATCACACCCGAGTCGAAGCACTTGAGACCGTTCTTGTACATCTCGACTGAGTATTCAACTGACATATCTCCTAACTCCAAGACACAACATTTATCCGTTGGAATGTACA
>SFFP01000333.1 GCA_004556875.1 Ruminococcus flavefaciens | reverse complement strand
GTATGAAGGTCTGTGAAATACCTGTGACCCGTAAATATCCGCAAAAAGGTGTACCGACAAAAATAAGCAAACTGCGTGGTAAATATGAATTGCTGTATATATTGGCAAAAAACTTGTTTGGAGCATATGATCCTTGATTCTTTTTTGCTGTTTAGGCAACACCGTACAGAGCCGTCAGGCGGGCTTTGTGTGGTGTTGCCTTTATTGAGATTAGTTATTAATGCGGCAATTAAATATCGATGATCCACTTTTATTTCCGTATCTCTCCCCACGCCGGAGGGGGAGAGATACACGGTTTTAAAATATCCGATCACAATTTCGTTTGTTGATATTTAGTTGCCGGAGTAATAAAAAATTGATAATAACTGTGTATCTTTAACAGTGCGAGTCTCTGAAAAAAAGTCTGTAAAAAATCAGCTAACTGTGATAAAATAGAATTAATATCACAGGAGGCTGATTTTTTATGGCAAGAAGAAAAAGGAAACCGATGAGTGAGGGAAAGAAGAACATCATAGGAATGCTGCTTGAGGAATATGACATCAAGTCGGCTAAGGATATTGAGGATGCTCTCAAAGACCTTCTCGGAGGGACGATCCAGGAAATGCTTGAGTCCGAAATGGACGATCACCTGGGATATCAGGAATATGAGCGTTCCGACAATCCCAACTCTCGTAATGGTAAGAAAACAAAGAAGATTCGCGGAAACTTCGGAGAAACTGAAATAGAAGTACCGCAGGATCGTGACGGCAGCTTTGAGCCCAAGGTCGTAAAGAAGCGACAGAAGGACATCTCAGGCATTGAGCAGAAGATAATAGCTCTGTATGCTAAAGGAATGACCACACGCCAGATAAGCGAAACTATCGAAGATATCTACGGCTTTGAAGTCAGTGACGGTATGGTATCAGATATCACAGACCGTCTTCTCCCACAGATTGAGGACTGGCAGAAACGTCCATTGGACGAAGTATATCCGATAGTATTCATCGATGCAGTACACTTCTCAGTACGCGATAACGGACAAATCAGGAAGCTTGCCGCGTATGTGATTCTTGCTGTCAGCATAACAGGTCACAAGGAAGTCCTTTCAATACATATCGGTGAAAACGAGAGCGCCAAATACTGGCTCGGCGTTCTGAACGAGCTGAAAAATCGCGGAGTCAAAGATATTCTTGTCATCTGCGCAGACGGTCTCACAGGTATGAAGGAAGCCGTATCAGCAGCTTTTCCGCAAACTGAGCTTCAGCGCTGCATCGTTCATCAGGTAAGAAATACGCTGAAATACGTCGGAGAGAAGAACAAGAAGGAATTCTCAAACGACCTGAAAACGATATATCATGCGCCTTCCGAGGATGCTGCTCTTGAAGCTCTTGATCGTGTTACTGAAAAATGGGAGGACGATTATCCCAACGCTATGAAGAACTGGGACGTAATATCACCGATTTTTAAGTTCTCATCTGACGTCAGAAAGGTCATTTATAACACCAACGCTATAGAGAGCCTTAACAGTGGCTATCGCCGTCTGAACAAGCAGAGAAGCGTATTTCCAAGCGATAAAGCGCTCTTGACGGCTCTGTATCTTGCAACGCATGAGATAGCTAAGAAATGGACTATGCCGCTACGAAACTGGGGCAAAGTCCTGGGCGAACTGGAGATCATGTATCCCGACAGGCTCAGCTGAGGCGCTGGATATCAGCCTGATTCCATTCCGCTGCGCTCCATTCCAGCAGGCTGATATCCAAAGGACCTTGACAAATTGCAGTATCTATTGTATACTGTAAAAAATCGGAGCGGCTAATTATACAAGCCGCTCCCATATATCGTTTTTTATCACAGTTTTTGAATTTACAGAGATTTTTTCGCAGAGCCCACAAAAAGCAAGCCGCAGGGTAATCCCTGCGGCTAATGTTTTACCAATCGTCTTCATCATCATCCCAGCGGCGGCGTTCTTCTTCCTCTTCTTCACGGCGGTATTCGCTGTCGTCCCAGTTGTAGACGTATTCGCCTTGATCCCAACTGTAACCATCTTTGTCTATGTATTCGTATTCGCCTGAATCGTAATTATAGCA
>SFFP01000030.1 GCA_004556875.1 Ruminococcus flavefaciens | reverse complement strand
GTATCTGCCTGTCGCCGAATGGGTGAACGCCGTAAACGCCGAATGCGTACAGCATTATGGAAAACGGGATAAGGAACGAAAGCAGGAAATACAATACTCCTTTTTCGTACAGTATCCTGTAAAATTTGCCTTTTTTGAACCGTTCAAGCCTTGTGCGCTTAACGGCTCGTCTTTCTTCTTTGTTCATCTCTATCCTCTCTTTTGTCCGCTCAGAATATCCTGCCGAGAGCTATTGTCAAAGCAAGGAATAATACAGTTACAGCAAGGGCAATATAGTCCCTTGCAGCGGATTTGAGCTGTCTAAGTCTTGTTCTGCCCTCTCCGCCGTGATAACAGCGGCATTCCATTGCTGTTGCAAGCTCATCTGCACGTCTGAATGCAGATATGAAAAGCGGAACAAGTATGGATATAAGGTTCTTTGCTCTTGTTGTAAAGCTTCCTGTATCTATTTCTGCACCTCTTGCCTTCTGCGCTGACATTATCTTATCTGTTTCTTCAATGAGCGTAGGGATAAATCTTAGTGCGATAGACATCATCATTGCAAGCTCATGTACAGGGAACTTTATCTTTCTCAGTGGTGACAACAGTCTCTCTATTGCATCTGTGAGGGTTATAGGCGAAGTTGTGTAGGTAAGCAGCGAGCTTCCCATAATAAGAAGGACTATCCTGACTACCATGAATATGCTGGTTTCAAGTCCTTTATCCGTTATTTTAAGGAACTTCCACTCCCATAATACTTCTCCCGTACTCATAAGGAACAAATTGAGAAAAGCTGTTATCACAAGGAATATCATAAGCGGCTTAACGCTTTTGAAAAACATTTTAAGCGGTATCTTTGAAAGAAGTATCGCTCCTATGGTGAACACCGCGCCTACCGCAAGGCAGATATACTTTCCGCCCGAAAACAGCATTACTATGTACAGCAGTGTTATCACTATCTTAAATCGCGGATCAAGCCTGTGTATGATACTGTCGCCGGGGAAATACTGTCCGATAGTTATATCTCTCAGCATCGGTCATTCCCCCGTTCTTTAAGGTGTTTAAGAAGCAGATCCCGTGCATAACCCACGGTATATACTTCTTTGCCGAAGTCAAGACCTCTGCGCTTTAATTCGCCGAATACCTTTGTTATCTGCGGAACATCAAGTCCTATCTCGGATATCTCATCGGCTCTTGCGAATACATTTACAGTTTCATCATAGCAGAAGAGCTTAGCCTTGCTCATAACAAGTATCTTGTCGGCAAATGTGGCTATATCCTCCATACTGTGGGATACTATGAGTATAGTATTCTTAGTGCGCTCATGATAGGCTTTGATGTGGCTCAGTATCTTGTCTCGTCCTGCAGGGTCAAGTCCTGCGGTAGGTTCATCGAGTATGAGGACTCTCGGCTCCATAGCCATTACGCCTGCGATAGCAACGCGGCGCTTCTGACCGCCCGAAAGCTCAAAGGGCGAACGCTCAAGAAGCTCCTCAGACAAGCCGATATCATGGGCAGTCTCGTATACGCGGCGCTTTATCTCGGCATCATCGAGCCCCATATTCTTAGGACCGAATGCAATGTCCTTGTATACAGTTTCCTCGAATATCTGATACTCGGGATACTGGAATACAAGCCCCACCTTAAAGCGGACATCGCGTATCTTATCCTTGTCCTCCCATATATCCTTTCCGTCAAGAATGACCTTTCCCGATGTCGGTCTGAGAAGTCCGTTGAAGTGCTGGATGAGCGTGGATTTTCCTGAGCCTGTGTGCCCCATTACGCCCACCATTTCACCTTCTTCTATTTTCAAGCTCACATGGTCAACAGCGGTCTTTTCAAAGGGAGTACCCATGCTGTAGGTGTATGTAAGCTCCTGTGTTTCAAGGATAGCCAAATTCTATTCTCCTTTTCTTTCCTGTAAGCAGCCGTGCTGCTCATTCTGCAAAAAGCTTTTCGATAGCCGCAACACATTCTTCCTCGGATATTATCTCGGGAGATATGTCACAGCCTGCTTTTTTCAATTCCCACGCAAGCTCTGTTACCTGCGGCACATCAAGCCCTATGGATTTCAGCTTATCCACCTGTGAGAACACCTTTTCAGGGGTATTGTCAAGCACCACAAGTCCCTTATCCATTACCACAACACGGTCACAGTCAGCAGCCTCGTCCATATAATGAGTTATAAGAACTATGGTTATGCCCTGTTCGCGGTTCATGCGATGTATGGTCGCAAGCACCTCCTTGCGTCCCTGTGGGTCAAGCATGGCTGTAGGCTCGTCAAGGATTATACACTTAGGCTGCATTGCGATTACACCTGCAATAGCGACACGCTGTTTCTGTCCGCCCGAAAGCTGGCTTGGTGAATGGAGTCTGTAATCGTACATTCCCACGGCTTTTAGGCTGTCGTCAACACGTTTTCGCATCTCATCATAGGGTACACCAAGATTTTCAAGTGCAAAGGCAACGTCCTCCTCGACTACAGATGAAACTATCTGGTTATCGGGATTTTGAAAGACCATACCTGCACGCTGGCGCAGGTCAAAGAGCTTTTCCTCGTCCTTTGTGTCAATGCCGTCCACTGTCACTGTACCCTCTGTGGGGAGCAGTATAGCGTTCAGATGTTTTGCAAGGGTCGATTTTCCGCAGCCATTGTGACCAAGCACCGCCACGAACTCACCCTGCTTTATGTCAAGGTCTATACCCTTGAGGACTTCGACGGGTTTCTTTTCCTCATCGTCGGACTCATAGGCGAAATGCAGACCTTTTATTTCTATTATATTTTCCATATTTATCCCTGTTCTTCAACAAATTTCAGAGTAGAAGCTATTTTCAGCGCTTCTTCAAGATCTTTTCCCTTTACCAATGCGTTATACTCCATATTGGGAGAGGCAAACGCTCCGACCCACACTGCTCTGCTTTTTCCTTCAGGCTTTTTTGAGGGATCGTACATCCCTCCTGTATACAGATGAACATATACAGGTTTACCATCAGCTTCCATATAATATATACACGGATAAATCATTCCGATCATAGAAGCTTTAAGAGTTGCGATATACTCAAAGGCTTCTTTATGCTCCTCTGTGTCATACTTTTCGGAAAAATCCAGAAGCGCCCTGTACAGTGATGATCTTGTTCCGTCATATTCCAGTCCGAGTTCAGACAGATATCCTACAGTTTTTTCTTCTGTTATATATCCATCCTGAGGATATCCCTTTTCTTCGGCATTTTTCTTTGCGAAATCAATAGTATCCTCATCGATCAGGTCAGAGTCAATGTTTGTGGACTCTTCTTTTTCAACAGACCAGTCATTGCCGTCAAAAAACGCTAAAAATATCTTTCTGTCTTCACTTTTTGCCGTATTTGATCTATACGTATCTCCATTTCCAAGATCAAGCTCATAGCTGTCCATTTTCACATCAGCAGGCACTCTGAATGATATCTTTCCGTCCGATACTTCATGCCATTCATCAGGTATTTCCTCTGTTTCAGGCATTGGCTCAGCCGCCATGTTTATTCCTGCATTAGCGTCGAATTCAGGAAGATATTCATCTATCATTTCTTCAACACTTTCAGTAGTTACCGCTTCTGTTGCAGCTGTTTCAACTGTCTCGGCAGCAGGAGACACTTCTTTGTCCCTACCGCATGATACAGCGGTAAATGCCATTGCAGCCGCTATAAATGCTGTAATTGCTTTTTTCATTTTGTTCTCCTATATCATGTTTTTTAACGAGCGGATAATATCCACGCCTACAATCATATATCAGTAATGTGCCTAAGCGATGTACGAGTATCAATTTTAATGATAGTAAGCGAGTTTACAAGCGTCAGCGTGGCAAGGGTGCAGCGTCACGCTGCTGCCAGATAGCAGTCGAGCCGCATGGCAAAGTCATACCTGTGGACTTTACAGGAAGTCCTATCTCGTCAAAGCTGACGCTTCCGCCGAATTTATCCGTGAGGACAGTTCCAAGTATATATCCCATTACCGAAGGCGAAAGTCCCGTAGTATAGCTGTTTATAAGGAAAAACAGCGGATCATCGGAAAGGACTCCCGAACATAGCTTAACAAGGTCGTAAACGCAGTTTTCAAGTTTCCAGACCTCTCCTCCCGGACCTCTTCCGTAGCTGGGAGGGTCCATGACTACCGCATCATACTTGCGTCCGCGGCGTATCTCACGGGCAATGAATTTTTCGCAATCATCAACTATCCAGCGGATAGGCTTTTCGGTAAGTCCCGAAGCTGCGGCGTTTTCTCTCGCCCACTGCACCATGCCCTTTGAAGCGTCAACATGACATACTGAAGCTCCTGCTGCTGCACAGGCAAGTGTAGCTCCGCCTGTATAAGCGAACAGGTTCAGCACGTTAATCTCGCGTCCTGCATTGCGTATCTTATCCGCCATAAAGTCCCAGTTTACAGCCTGTTCGGGGAAAAGTCCCGTATGCTTGAAGCCTGTGGGACGGATATTGAATGTAAGTTCGCCGTAGCTGATATTCCAGCTTTCGGGAAGTCTTTTGCGGAATTCCCACTTGCCGCCGCCCTGATTTGAGCGGTGATAGTGACCGTCGGCACTTTTCCATAACGGGTCAGTGCGTTCAGTATTCCATATTATCTGAGGGTCGGGGCGCACAAGGCTTATATCTCCCCATGTTTCCAGCTTTTCGCCGCCCGATGTATCTATTATCTTATAATCTCTCCAGTTATTTGCAGTTCTCAAAATCAATGCTCCTTATAAGAATTATCGCGCTCAGACCTTATATGCGCATATCTCCTTGATATGCTGTGCGATATCCACAGCCATATCATTTATGCGTCCGAAGTCGCCGCCTTCAACGACTATGCGTACTATAGGCTCTTTTCCGCTTTCGCGTACCATTACCCTGCCCTCATCACCAAGCTCTTTGCTATAGTTTTCGATAAGCTCTGTGATATCCTTTTCGTTTTTCCAAAGCTCCTTGTAATGGGGGTGTATCTTTACATTCAGCTTTACCTGCGGATATGCAGGCATATCTCCTGCAAGCTCGCTAAGCTTTTTTCCGCTGTTTTTAAGTATCTCAAGCAGTCTTGCACCTGCAAGCTGTCCGTCACCTGTACCTGACTCATTCAGGAAGATGATATGTCCGTTAGGCTCGCCGCCAAGCTTATAACCGCCCTCAAGCATACGTTCAAGCACATATCGCGTGCCTGCTCCCGAGCTTACAAGCTTTATGTCGTGTGCAGCCGCATACTTTCTCAGTCCGAGACTGCTCATGACAGTTATAACAGCCGTGTCCTTGTCAAGTACGCCAAGACTTTTCATTCTTTCGGCAAATATAGCTATGAGCCTGTCGCCGTCTATCATGCAGCCCTGCTCGTCAACAGCTATACATCTGTCTGCGTCGCCGTCAAAGGCAAGTCCGCAGTCACATTTGTTTTCAACTACGAAATCCATTAGATGATGTGCATGGGTGCTTCCGCAGTCCTTATTTATGTTAGTACCGTCAGGCTTGTCATACAGGACGAGGACCTCAGCTCCAAGCTCTGAGAAAAGCTTTTCAGCTGTATAGGATGCACAGCCGTTTGCGCAGTCAACAGCTATTTTTAAACCGCTCAGGTCTGTGGTGATTATCTCCTTTATGCGGTCTATATACTCTCTTGCAGCATTTTCGCCGTGTATAACTCTTCCGACTTCTTCGTGAGATTTCAGCTTTATATCAACATTTGAGGAAAAAACAAGACTTTCTATCTTTTCCTCAGCCTCTTCCATGAGCTTTTGTCCTTTAGCCGAAAACAGCTTCAGACCGTTATATTCTGCACTGTTATGGCTTCCTGATATCATTATTCCGCCGTCAGCTCCATGCTTCCCTATAAGGTATGAGAGCGCAGGCGTAGGCACTATCCCGACAAGCTCGGCATCTGCGCCGACAGAACATATCCCCGCACACACCGCCGCCTCCAGCGCATCTGAAGACACACGGGTGTCCTTGCCGATGAGTATTTTAGTTTTTTCGCCGTCCTTTTTCGCAAGCACCAGTGCCGCAGCTCTTCCTGTCTGCATTGCCAGCTCGCAGGTGAGGTCGGTCACCGCAATACCTCTCGGACCGTCTGTTCCGAATAACTTAGCCATTGAATAGTCTCCCTTTTTGTGAGTTTAGAATTATGAGCTGAGAGTTTCATAACCAGCCGTCAGCATTTTCAGCTTTCGGTTATCTTATATACTGCGATAGGTCGGCGCTTGCCGATGACCTCTTCAAGTGTACGGCACACAGGTGCGTAGGTACAGCTGTTATATCTGTTGAATACACGTATGCCGCCGCTGTGATCCCTTATACAGAATACGGTGTGTATCGAGGACAAAAAAGGTATTTTAGTCCAGAAAGTGATGATAAAAGCCCTTGCGTCATCGGGCATTTTCACCCTTTCATACTCTGCCCCGAAATATCTCAGTGCCTTGCCTATCCTGTAGGCATTACAGCCGAAAAAGCCCAGCAGCACTCGGAATCGCTCCATATAGAAGGCGATCTCCTTCAGTGGGCGGGGCTTTTTTAAGTAAACGAGAGCATTGTGCACCGCAATGACCTCGCAGCCATTGAAACTCATATGGCATATGCCATATCTCAGCTTTGAAACAGCCCCTTCTCCCTGTCCGTTTATCATCTTTCCGAATTCGGGCTGTTCCTCTATTTCCGTGTTATGTCTTAGATTGTATCTCTTTGAACCCTTTATCAGCATTTTTTATTCCTCATATCCCTTAATGGGAGAAACGTCAAAAGGTCATCTGTCCGTCATCTGTCTGCTGTGTCTGTTCGAGCGGAACTATACCGAGATGCTCATACGCCAGCCTTGTAGCCACTCTTCCGCGGGGAGTCCTTCCCAGAAATCCAAGCTGCATAAGGAAAGGCTCGCATATATCTTCAAGGGTAACGCTTTCCTCGTTGATAGCCGAGGCAAGTGTTTCAAGTCCGACAGGTCCGCCGCCGTAGCCCTTGATTATCATTTCAAGCATACGCCTGTCAAGTCCGTCAAGACCGAGAGCGTCTATATCAAGCCTGCTCAGCGCGATAGAAGCTATCTCCTGTGTTATCTGTCCGTTGCCCATTACATCGGCAAAGTCGCGGACTCTTTTAAGCAGGCGGTTTGCTATACGCGGTGTGCCTCTTGCCCTGCCTGCTATTTCGGCAGCACCGTCGCCTGTACATGGAATACCGAGTATCATAGCGCTTCTTCTTACGATATCCGTGAGCTGTTCCTTTGTGTACAGTTCAAGGCGCTGTATAACGCCGAAACGGTCACGGAGAGGCGCTGAAAGCTGTCCTGCTCTTGTAGTTGCGCCGATAAGCGTGAAGGGTTTAAGGTCCATACGTATAGAACGCGCTGACGGACCTTTTCCTATGATTATATCTATAACTCTGTCTTCAAGTGCAGGATAGAGTATTTCCTCAACTGCACGGGACAGTCTGTGTATCTCGTCGATGAAAAGCACATCGTTGTCTGAAAGGCTTGTGAGAAGCGAGACAAGGTCGCCGGGCTTTTCTATTGCAGGACCTGTGGTAACTCTGAGGTTTACTCCAAGCTCATGAGCTATTATTGAGGAAAGAGTAGTCTTTCCAAGTCCCGGAGGTCCATACAGAAGCACATGGTCGAGAGGTTCGCTTCTGCGCTTTGCAGCCTCAATATATATGGCAAGGTTTTCCTTGACCTTGTCCTGTCCGATATACTCATGGAGGGTCTGCGGTCTGAGACTTATCTCAACATCGCTGTCCTCTGTTGTATTCTCGGGAGAAATTATCCTCGGAGCGAACTCCATATCCTCTGTCTGTATCAAATAAACACCTCTTGTGAAGTTATATCTAAGCTGCGGAAAATATATCCGCAGTCCTTTTATCTCTCAAAAAATCTCTTTTTGCGGACGTAGAAAGGCTCAACAGTCTCTGCTGCCTTCTTGCCCATATCCTGTTCATAGCTTATAAAGCAAAGATGCTCGTTTGCCTTTACCGTCTTGGAAAGGTACTTTGAAAGCGGTACGAAAAGCTTTCTTGTACTTCCCATCATATCGAGGACTATGAGTATCTGCGGATTTTCGCAGCCCTTTATCATCTCCATGATGAATGCGCGGTCTACATTAGGCTGTTTTGACAGGAACTTGCTTGCCGCTTTGATGATATGGTTAACATCATGCTCACAGCGGCGATAATTGATTATATCCGCTTCATTGTAGGATATCGCCTTTATTTTAAGATTACGCGCTATCATGAGAATGCTCTTTATCTCCTGCGACGAGAACTCCTTGCCGTAGGAATTAGGATTGAGAACTGCCGATACCGACTGTATAAGGTCAAAAAGTCTCAGACAGTTTATCTTATAGCAGTCAACATATCTCTTTGCAAACTGCTGAAGTGCACGATAGCTGGTAAAAAACGGTATGAATATATCACCGTCGGGATTCTGGGTAGTCACCAATTCAAGCTGTATACCGCCTTCAGAACGGTCACGCTCCTGTTTTACGGGGTTCTTGCAGATGACGTAGACATCGCTTTTGATAAGAGTCTGCAGGAACAATGAGCGCTGTGAAGGGTCTTTTATTGCCGCTTTCAGCAATTCGTCAAGATTCATCATAACAGTAACCATCCTAACTTATCATATTTTTATCGCATATTTTTAGCTGCCATTAAACGCAATGTTTCCTTAATAAGATCCTGTGTACTGAGTGAAGGATCGAGCTTTCCGAGTATAGGTGCTGTCTCGCCCTGTGAATATCCGAGCACCATAAGTGCTTCGAGAGCCTCTGCCACAGACGATGAAGCGCTGTCTGACGGGATATTCGCAAACTGTGCAGCGTCACCGCTTATGCTGCCGCTGATGGACTCTGAGGATATCTTATCCTTGAGTTCAAGAACTATCCTCTGTGCAGTCTTTGCGCCTATGCCCTTTGTCTTGGTGAAAGCCTTGCTGTCGCCCGATGCCACAAGAAGAGCAAACCTTTCGGGTGTTACGTCCGACAGTATGGAAGTTGCTGCCTTAGGACCTACTCCCGATACCGATATCAGCAGCTTGAAGCAGCTCAGCTCCTGCAAAGTGGCAAATCCGAAAAGCTCTACCACATCTTCTCTCACATAGAGATAGGTGTAAAGCATTTCCTCACTTCCGATCTCGCCAAGCCTTGCAACGGTATTATACGAGGTCTTGCAGCCGTATCCGACTCCTGCACACTCTATTACAACAAAGCCAAGCTCTTTTACTGTAAGCTTTCCTCTTACACTGTATATCATATATATCTGTTCCTTTATCTGAATTCAAATCGTGTACTGTGCCCGTGACAAATGGCTATTGCAAGGGCATCAGCCGCGTCATCAGGCTTTGGTATCTGCGCAAGTCCCAGAATCTGCTTTGTCATCTCCATGACCTGCTTCTTTTCAGCCTTGCCGTAGCCTACTACCGACTGCTTTACCTGCAAAGGCGTGTATTCCGACACAGGGATATTCCTTGTGGCTGCCGAAAGCACCGTTATGCCTCTTGCCTGCGCAACATCTATGGCAGTTTTCTGGTTAGTCGTGAAGTAAAGCCTTTCTATCGCCATACAGTCGGGCTTGAATTTATTGAAAATAAACTCTATATCCTCATGTATCGCCCTTAAACGTTCGGGGAAGGGCGTTCCTGCCTCAGTCAGCACAGCGCCGTATTCGATAGGCGTGAAACGTATCCCGTCATAATCCAGAACACCAAATCCGACTATTGCATAACCGGGGTCTATCCCCAATATTCTGACATTTTTCACTATTATTTACCTGTTGGTTCGTTAAAAAGTTCACATGGATATAGCTACTCACTATATTCTATATTATTATACCACAGGTCAAGTACCTTTTGCAATATATTTACCTGTTTTTTATTGATTTCTACAAAAAAAAATGATATAATATGTGAGGTATATCAATACGAGCCTTTTGCCCTTTTTCATCAGCCGAAAAGAGCTGATATCTTACGGCTTTCGGCTCAAATCGGAGGTATTTTTTATGGATCTTAAACAGCTTCGCGACGGCATTGACGGCATTGACAAAGAAATTCTCTCACTCTTTATGAAGCGCATGGAGCTATGCAAGGGTGTTGCGGATTACAAGAAGAAACACGATATGCCTGTCTTTCAAGGCGGACGTGAACAGCAGGTCATTGACCGTATCAAGGAGCTGACCGCAGATAAAAATCTCGAAAAGGGTACGGCTGCACTTTTTGCTACCATCATGGATATCAGCAAGATATTGCAGAACCGCACTATCCTTGCCGAATCGCCCGACTACACTTTCACTGCTCCTGATTTTGCAGGTGCAAAGAGGATAGGCTGTCAGGGCACTTCGGGCGCTAATTCCGAAGCTGCGGCTGAAAAGGTATTCGGAAAAAGAGACTTCTCTTTCTATCCTTCTTTCGAGGAAGTATTCAAGGCTGTACAGGCAGGAGAAGTTGACTACGGCGTGCTCCCTGTACAGAACTCGACCGCAGGCTCTGTCGACAGCACCTACGACCTTATGGCAAATTATCCTTTCTACATAGTGAAAATGGTTACACTTGAGATAAATCACTGCCTCGCAGTTAAAAAAGGCACGAAATTAGAGGATATCACCTGTGTTTATTCACACAGACAGGCGCTTTCACAGTGTGAAGTATTCCTCAGCAAAACAGGTCTGAAAAAAGCTGAATACAGCAATACCGCAACTGCTGCGGAAAAGGTGCTGAATAGCGGCGAACCTATCGCAGCCATATGCTCTGTGGACTGTGCTGAAAAGCTCGGTCTTGAGGTGCTTGCAAGAGATATCGCTGACTGCACTATCAACCGAACTCAGTTTATAATCATCTCAAAGGATATGCAGGTAGCCGATGACTCAGATGCAGTTTCCGTTATGCTCACTATCCCACATACAAAAGGTAGTCTTTACCGACTGCTGACTAAATTCTATGTCAATGGCATGAACCTTCTCAGGATCGAAAGCCGTCCTATCCGCGACGGAAGCTTTGATGTCATGTTCTTCCTCGATTTCAGCGGAAAGCTCTCCGACCCGAGTGTAAAGGCTGTGCTCCGCGACCTTGAGGAAAACCTCGAAAACTTCCGCTGTATAGGCACATTCAAGTCCGAATGACAATATCAAGGAGATCAATATGTCCAGTAAATTCTATTCCCTGCTTGAAAGCAGCAATTTTGTATTTCTTGACGGCGGCATGGGCACTATGCTGCAATCGCACGGTATAAAGACAGAACACGTACCCGAACTTCTCAACCTGACCGACCCCGAAGCTATAATGAAAATACACCGCCTTTACGTTGAGAGCGGGGCTGATATAATCTACGCCAATACTTTCGGCGCAAACCGCTTCAAGCTTGCAAAAAGCGGTCATACCGTTGAGGAAGTCGTCTCTGCAGGCGTGAAAAACGCAAGAACAGCAGCCGCAGGAAAGGCTCTTGTTGCTCTTGATATGGGTCCTATAGGTCAGCTTCTCGAACCTGCGGGCACTCTTAAATTTGAGGAAGCTTATGAGGTCTACAAGGAGCTCGTTCTCGCAGGAAAAGAGGCTGATGTAATAGTCATCGAGACCATGACCGACCTCTATGAGGTAAAAGCGGCTGTTCTCGCTGCAAAAGAGAATTCCGACAAGCCTATCCTCGTCACTATGACATTTGAGGAGAATATGCGTACATTCACAGGCGTTTCCCCTGAGTGTATGGTCGCTGTGCTTGAAGGTCTGGGCGCAGATGCTATCGGTGTAAACTGCTCTCTCGGACCTGATGAGCTTTTCCCTGTTCTTGACAGGATATGTGCGCTCACAACTCTCCCTGTTATTGCAAAACCTAACGCAGGTCTGCCCGACCCTGTTACAAATGAATACAACGTTGACCCCGATGACTTCGCCGCAAGTGCAGTAAAGCTTGCTGAAGCAGGTGTGACCGTATTCGGCGGCTGCTGCGGTACTACTCCGCAGCACATATCCGCTATGATAGAAGCGCTTTCCGGCATGGAGAGACATCCAAGAAAGATAGTCCGCGCAAGCATCGCCTGCTCGGCTGTAAACTGCGTAAATATCAATCAGCCGCGAGTTATCGGCGAACGTATCAACCCTACAGGCAAAAAGCGCTTTAAGGAAGCTCTCCTCGCCCACGATGTGGACTATATCCTCGGACAGGCTGTTGAGCAGATACACGCAGGCGCTGAGATACTTGACGTAAACGTAGGTCTCCCCGGCATAGATGAAAAGGAAATGATGGTAACGGCTGTAAAAGCTATCCAGAGCATATGCGATACGCCGCTTCAGCTCGACTCAACTATCCCCGAAGTCCTCGAAGCAGGTCTGAGAGTATATAACGGAAAGCCTATCGTAAACTCAGTAAACGGCGAGGACGAGTCTCTCGAAGCTATACTGCCCCTTGTAAAGAAATACGGCGCGGCTGTTGTAGGTCTTGCACTTGACAAGGGCGGTATACCAAAGACTGCCGACGGACGTTTCGCTATCGCTGAGAAGATACTCCGCCGCGCTATGGAATACGGAATACCCAAAGAGGACGTTTTCATCGACTGCCTTACACTTACGGCTTCTGCCGAACAGGACGGCGTTATGGAAACTCTCAATGCTCTCCACAGAGTTAAAACAGAGCTTGGACTCAATACCGTACTCGGTGTTTCAAATATCTCATTCGGTCTTCCGAACCGCGAGCTTATAACACGTACATTCCTTACAATGGCGCTCCACAGCGGTCTTACACTGCCTATCATCAACCCTAATGTTGAAGGCATTATCGGAGCTGTACGCGCTTACAGACTGCTTGCAGGAATTGACCGAAATTCCGCTGAATTCATCAGCATATACGCACAGGACGACAACGCTCCGAAAGCACCTGCTCCCACACAGGACAAAGGCGCTCCCGATATAATGTACGCAGTTGAGAACGGTCTGAAGAACAACGCCGTAAAAGCCGCTGAAGAGCTTATGAAAACTGTTGATCCTATGGAGATAATCAACGGCTATCTCATTCCTGCTCTTGACAACGCAGGTGCTAAATTCGAAAAAGGCAAGATATTCCTGCCTCAGCTCATACTCACCGCAGAAGCCGCTCAGGCTTGCTTTGAGGTCATAAAAACTCAGCTCTCTGCCGCAAACAGCGAGAGCGTTTCAAAGGGAAAGGTAGTGCTTGCAACTGTTCACGGCGATATCCACGATATCGGCAAGAATATCGTAAAAGTCCTGCTTGACAGCTACGGCTTTACGGTAATAGACTTAGGCAAGGACGTTCCTCCCGAAACTATAGTCAATGCCGCTATAGAAAATAAGGTAAGCCTTGTAGGACTTTCCGCCCTTATGACCACTACCCTCGGCGCTATGGCTGAAACTATAAAACAGCTCAACGAAAAGTACCCCGAATGCAAGACTGTTGTAGGCGGAGCTGTTCTCACAGCTTCATATGCCGAACAGATAAACGCTGATTATTACGCAAAAGACGCTAAACAGACCGTGGACATCGCTTCACAGGTCTACGGAGCATAACAGGACGGATATTGTCCGCCCGTCATACAGGTAAATATCATGGAAAAATTCACGCTTAACGACTTTAAAATGCACTCCCGAAACGAAGTCCTCTCCTTTCTGAAAAAACTATGGAATGGGGAAAATGCTCCCTGCCCTGTCTGCGGAAATGCTCTTGAACTGCTCCAT
>SFFP01000332.1 GCA_004556875.1 Ruminococcus flavefaciens | reverse complement strand
TTACTGTACTTCATAGTCGTTTTCCCTTTCCGGTTTTGTTATTTATATTCTACCAGATTTTTGGGTGTTTGTCGACTGCTCTTTCAGTATAACACTTCATAGCTGTATATGCTGCTGCACCCGAACTCATGGGCACCATAACAGCTGTAGAAGTGATCAATGTCAGTGCAGCTATGGGAGCTGCAATTCTTTTCAATCTCATATTAATTCCTCCTTGAAAATTCAACTAAATTTAAAAACCACGCATTCGCATTGTAAAAGTTACCGCACCCTCAACATCAGCAAGCGGAATCCCACCATATGTTCTGCTGTCAGAAAGATCGCTGCGGAAGTCATTCATCACGAATACGCATTTATCAGATACATAGTAGGGATAGCTTATTTCTGATCTCTCCGGAGATGTAGGATAGACCACATTATCGGATATGCCATAATCGTTCACAAGAATATAATCATTGAATATTTCGACCTTATCGTCGCCAAAGGCAATAACACGCCCGAATTTCACCTTACCATCATGTTTATAAACGATCATCGCTCCTTGTTTTATATCCGCAAGCCTGTATGTCAGACACAGCTCGCCGTCTCTGAGTGTCGGATACGCACTATTATCATGGCAGATATGTACACCCACTATAAAGGAAAACAATATCCATACAACAAGGGCAGTTATTCCTATTTTTATAAAAAAGGAAATGGCATAGCTTTAGAGGAGCGCCGATAAAGAAGTATTTAAGATTTTAAGATGAGGTTGCGTAACCGCCTTGGTTACGCAGCCTTTCTCTTTTTGTCATACTTCATGCTGTCAGCAACCGCAGTCGATACTGCGACATCGAAGCGATAATAAATGTCGATTTGCTGTGTGCGGTGACCACTGCTCTTATCGGGAGCATGAACAACGATCTTCTCGATCAGTTCATGCATGATCTCAGGAGTAAGCTCCGTGATACGCTCATACTTCTGCACCACGCTGATGAATGCAGTCACATCGGCGGACTTCTGTTCGGCGGTTTCGATATAGGCAGTAAGCTCTGAAGCGCTATCCCTCAGTTTCTTCTGCTCCTCCTCATATCCTTCTGACATGACAGCAAATCGCTCATCGGAAATTTTCCCTGATACATTGTCCTCATAAAGCCTTGTAAACAGCCTGTCAAGCTCAATGATACGCTTTTCAGCCTGTTTCAGGGCTTTCTTTGCTTTTGTAAGCTCAGAGGACTGCTTCTGAACGGAATTGTCCATAGCCGCCTGCACAAAATCGTCCTCATGCTCCTTAACCCTGACAAGCAGTTTGTTCAGCTCGTTCAACACAATCTCATTAAGTACAACCGTTCTGATAAAGTGTGCGGAACAAGCGTCCTTGTCTGAGGAATATGTGGAACACTTCAAATGTTCCTGATCGGCGGTCAGACTTGTTGCACGGCACAGATACATCTTCTTTCCGCAATCGGCACAGTAGACCATACCCGAAAATGGATTGACTTCCTCATGTTTGGTGGGACGGCGCTTGTTCTTGCGAAGCTCCTGCACCAAGTCAAACTCCTGCTGAGTTACGATAGGCTCATGAGTATTCTCAAAGATGAGCCATTCTTCCTGCGGATTTCTCACGGTCTTCTTGTTTTTGTAGGACTTCTTGTGTGTTCTGAAGTTGACCGTATGACCGATATATTCAGGACGGTCAAGAATGTGACTGATGGTTTTTCCGCTCCAGCGGTGCAGCTTAGCGTTCTTGTGACCGTTATCCCTACCCTGTGACAGAGCGTAGGCTGTAGGAGTCGGGATACCTTCCTGCGTGAGAATGCGGGCAATCTGCACCGGACCGTAGCCCTCAATGCAGAGCTTCCTTGCACTTATTTCGTGCTTTCCGGCATCGCATGGGCGGCGCAGAGAGATACACAAAAGTGAACGCATAACGTGCCCGTTTTGGAATGCAATAGCGAAAAATCCTGATTCTGCGTGCATACTGCTCTATTCAGATACACCTTGCAGCAAATTGTGAACGAAGTGATACTATGTAAACACTTCTTCTGGGGAATATCCGTGATATGCACAAACATCGGCGGATAATTCCCCC
>SFFP01000331.1 GCA_004556875.1 Ruminococcus flavefaciens | reverse complement strand
TAAAGGCTGCTCTCAGCGGGACCGATACTCTTTTCGGTTTCCTTGAAACTACAAATTATGCAGATGCGGCTGCACTGCTGAAAGACTCATCTGCACAGTATGAAAAATGGTGTGATGATGTTCTTATGGAGCTTGCTGACGGCGCACGTATGCAGGCTTTCGGTGCAGAACCTCTTGCGGCATATTATATTGCAAAAGAGGCAGAGATAAAAAATCTCAGAATTCTTTCTATATGCAAGGAATTCGGTGCAGATAAGGAAACTATCACGGAAAGGATGAGAAAGCTATATGTATAAAGCGGCAGTTATCGGTGACAGCGCAAGTGTTTCTGGTTTTGCGGCTCTTGGTCTTTCGGTATTCCGTGAAACAGAACCTGATAAAATAACAAAGCTTATATCAAGGCTTGCAGCTAATGACTTTGCAGTAATATACATCACAGAGCCTGCTGCTGCACTTGTAAGTGATACAATCAATAAATATCGGAGCAGTAAGCTGCCTTCCATCGTTCTTATCCCTGCAATTGAGGGAAATACAGGCGAAGGAATGAGAGCTTTGCATGATGCAGTTGAAAAAGCTGTAGGCTCTGATATACTAAATTAGAAAAGAGGCGGATAAGCAGAAATGAACAGCAAAGGTACAGTAGTAAAAATATCAGGACCGCTTGTAGTTGCCGAAGGTATGCGAGACGCAAATATGTTCGACGTTGTTCGAGTAAGTGAAAAGCGTCTTATCGGTGAGATAATCGAAATGCACGGTGACCGTGCTTCTATACAGGTTTATGAAGAAACATCAGGTCTCGGAACAGGTGAGAGCGTAGAGTCCACAGGTGAACCTATGAGCGTTGAGCTTGGTCCCGGACTTATCGGAAGTATTTTCGACGGTATACAGCGTCCACTTGACGATATAAGAAAAGTCTGCGGCAATAACCTTGCAAGAGGCGTTGAAGTTCCATCACTGAAGCGTGAGCCGCTTTGGAAATTCACACCAACAGTGAAAGCAGGGGATAAGGTCATTGGCGGAGACATAATCGGTACAGTTCCGGAAACTGATATCGTTCTTCACAAAATAATGGTCCCTAACGGAGTCGAAGGCACTGTAAAGAAAATATCTGAAGGAGAATTCCACGCTGACGATATCGTTTGTGTTATTGAAACAGAAAAAGGCGAAAAAGAGCTTTCACTTATCCAGAAATGGCCTGTAAGACGAGGCAGACCATATAAGAAAAAGCTTTCACCTGATATGCCGCTTGTAACAGGCCAGCGTGTCGTTGACTGCCTTTTCCCTATAGCTAAAGGCGGCGTTGCAGCTATCCCGGGTCCTTTCGGAAGCGGTAAAACTGTTACTCAGCATCAGCTTGCAAAGTGGGCAGAGGCTGATATCATAGTTTATATAGGCTGCGGAGAGCGCGGAAACGAAATGACTGACGTTCTCAATGAGTTTCCTGAACTGATCGACCCACATACGGGTAAATCACTCATGGAAAGAACAGTTCTTATCGCCAATACATCGGATATGCCTGTTGCTGCCCGTGAAGCTTCGGTATACACAGGTATCACTATTGCGGAATATTACCGTGATATGGGTTATTCAGTTGCGCTTATGGCAGACTCTACATCACGTTGGGCAGAGGCTCTTCGTGAAATGTCAGGACGACTTGAGGAAATGCCCGGTGATGAAGGCTATCCTGCTTATCTCGGAAGCCGTCTTGCTCAGTTCTACGAGCGTGCAGGAAGAGTTATCTCTAACGGTACAGACGGCAGGGAAGGTGCTCTTTCGGTAATAGGTGCAGTTTCTCCTCCCGGAGGTGATATCTCTGAACCTGTCTCACAGGCAACTCTCCGTATCGTTAAGGTTTTCTGGGGACTTGACGCAAATCTTGCCTATCAAAGACATTTCCCTGCAATAAACTGGCTTACAAGCTATTCATTATATGTCGATTCGCTGACAGACTGGTATAACAATAATGTATCAGCAGACTGGATGAAGTTAAGAGCAAGATTTATGTCTATACTCCATGACGAAGCAGAGCTTAAAGAAATAGTAAAGCTTATCGGTGCAGATGTACTGCCGGATGACCAGA
>SFFP01000029.1 GCA_004556875.1 Ruminococcus flavefaciens | reverse complement strand
CATGGAGATTTACTCTGAGACGTAACTATTATCACAACCGCAAACATAACAGGCGTTTGAAAACGTGCTTTTCATACGTCAGCTTTGCTGTACCTTTTTATTTCCATTACATCAACACTTTCAACTTTGACTGTTTTGCCTATTGATTTTTCTTAGCAGGTTTCTATTATAACAAATCTTTCCGTAAAAAGCAAGAGTTACATGAAAAAACTTATCTGCCGTAAGCTTATGGTAAACTTGCCGCGCTTATCCTACACAGACGGCTATAGCTTTTGACACAAATTCTGCCGTACCTTTGCCTCCTACGCTGTTTATATGCTCTCTGAACTCTCCGTCAGCCGCATACATCTTTCCGAGACCGCTTAATATCTCATCTGTGCAGGTGTAGAAATGCTCTGTGATAAAGCCCTGCAGCTTTTTCACCATTGCCTGTGCTTCACTGCTTTCGGGACTTCCGTCTTTCAGCTTGCCGAATTCAGCAAACAGCTGCATAAAGTCCTCCATAAGCTTTTCATTTTCCTCAGACGAGCGCTTTTTCTGTGAGAATTCCTCATAAGCCTGAGTATTCCCCCACTTTTCCTTAGCGCGTTTTGTGTATTCATCGATCTTTGATGTGTCAAATGCAGAAAAATCCACTGCTTTCACTCCTATCATCTTTATTCCGCGAGCAAAGGCTATAAGGTCATCAAGGTGCTGTCTTTTCAGTTCGAGCAGCTCTATCTGCTGAGCAAGCGCCTTTTTGCGGTCATATGCAGGACTCTCCATAATCGCTGTGATATCCTTCAGCGGAAATTCAAGCTCACGGAAAAGAAGTATCTGCTGAAGCTTTTCAAGTGCCGCATCGTCATACAGCCTGTAGCCTGCCTCAGTATACTCCGTAGGACTGAGAAGTCCTATCCTGTCGTAATATCTCAGTGTGCGTACGCTCACCCCCGAAATATCACTGACCTGCTTTACTGTCATCATATTATAGCCTCCTCTCGTGTTGATATCAGTATAGACCATGACGCAGCGTCAGGGTCAAGCGGTATTTCTCAACTTTGTATATATGCACAAATAATACATACTTCTCCTGTGCACTTCGCTCAAATCAGACTCTTAAATAAATATCTCAGAAACCGCAAACAAAACAGCTTTTCCCGATATTTTCACCCTGTCTCCGTTTACCGCACAGCAAAGCTCACCTGTACGCTTTGAAGCCTGAAAAGCTGTAAGTGACTCCTTCCCCAGTCTTTTGCACCAGTACGGTGCTATCATGCAGTGAGTTGAACCTGTGACAGGGTCTTCGGCAATGCCGTATCTCGGCGCAAAGACCCGTGAAACGCAGTCATATTCGCTGCCCTTTGCTGTTACAGCAACGCAGGCTGCATCAAGCTGAGAAAACAGGGTAATATCTGGCTGAAGCTCCACGACTTCGTCCTCGTCCCTCAGCACAAACATCAGGTCTCTGTCACGGTATGCGGCAAGGGGGATAGTACCGAGAGCCTCTATCATCATATCAGTTATTTCAGCGTGTTCAAGCTTGTATGCAGGAAAATCCATTTCTATCAGTCCATCACTGTTACAGACTGAGAAGCTTCCGCACTGTCCTGCAAAGTCAATTTTATCACATGACTTTTCATAAAAGCTGAACAGCACAAAAGATGCCGCCAGTGTTGCATGACCGCAGAAATCTATCTCGCTTTTCGGCGTGAACCAGCGGATATGATAGTGCTCATCTTCCTTTACCGCGAAAGCAGTCTCGGAAAGGTTGTTTTCGGCTGCAATACTCTGCATTATCTTTTCATCGGGAAAGCTGTCCATAACACAGACTGCCGCAGGATTTCCCGAAAAGACCTTATTCGTGAATGCGTCAACTATATATTGCTTCATAAGCTATCTCTCCTTATCAATATTACTAAGTATATCACAGCAAATATATATGTGTCAAACGGCTGTCTCGCTCGATGCAGATATTTTTCTGCGCCCTTGCTATTATTTTTTTTTCATGCTATAATGTATATAACAAATACTATGTGAGGTAATTCTTTATGAATTTGAAAAATGGCGTAATACGCGATCTGCGCGAGCTTACGGAATCGGAAATGTCAGAAACAGAATTTCTGCGCTCCGTTGAAAATAATATGATACCAATGCAGCAGTTCTTTACATATTACAAATGTGCGATAATGGAGATAGAGACAAAGTTCCGCGTACTCAATGAGCAGTTTTCGATCAATGGCGAAAGCAATCCCATAGAGTTCATTCAGTCCCGCATAAAAAGCTATGGCAGCATTTTCCGCAAGATAATCACCAAGCATATCCCACGCAATATCGAAGCGATCGAAAATAACATCAGCGATATCGCAGGTATACGTGTTGTCTGTTCATTCGTGCAGGATATATACAGACTTGCCGACTGCTTTTTGCAGCAGGACGACATCACCCTCATCGAGAAAAAAGACTATATCCAGAACCCTAAGCCAAACGGCTACAGAAGCCTTCATCTCATAGTTGCTGTGCCTATTTTCCTCGAAAACGAGAAAAGACTTGTCAAGGCTGAGGTACAGCTGAGAACTATCGCTATGGACTTCTGGGCAAGTCTTGAACACAAGCTGAGATACAAAAAGGACCTTTCACCTTTCAAGCTTGACCTGCTGGCTGACGAGATGAAAAAATGCGCTGATCAAAGCGCTGAATGGGACAGACGTATGCAGGAAATAAAAAATATTGTCGAAAGCGACTGATATTTAAGACCACTCTCATGATATGAGGGTGGTCTTTTTGGTAATATCCCATACCAAAACTGAAAAATCCTCGTTTTTTACACAAAATCATTCAAAAAATGGTTGCAATCTGTTCATTTTTATGATATATTATACATAATAAAAGGTTATCAACATCAAAAGTTATTTATTGAGCACAATAAATCATTGATGCTGACAGCCAAAAAAGAAATGAAAAATATACCAGGGGAATTATTAAACAAGGAGGATCATACTTATGAAACGATTTGTGTCAGCAGTAGTGGCTGTCATGACCGCAGCAGCTTCTTTCAGCTTTACCGTGCCCGAAAAGGCTGCTGCCGCTGTGACATTCACAGGAAACGAATGGACAGGCAAAAACGGCGCAGAAGACGTATTTCAGGTAAACCGCGAAGCCGCTTCCTGCAATCCTGTGCCCTATCAGTCAACAGAAGCCGCTGTAAATGCCGTATGGGATTACAATGCACGCGAGGACTCGGAGTATCTGCAAATGCTCACAGGCAAGGACGAAGACTGGGATCTTGTAGTCGTCCAGAACTCCAAGGACGCAAGCGCACATATCAATGCATGCTGTCTCAAGTCCGATTTTCAGCCGTCTGCCGATCATGGCTGGAAGACGGTACAGCTCCCGAAAAGCTGGACCTGTCAGGGATTTGACTTCCCTATCTATTCAAATATCAATGAGCCGTGGCAGGCTAAATACGACAGCAATGTGCCTGTTCCGCAAGCTCCGACAAACTACAATCCTGTAGGTCTTTACCGCAAGAAATTCACTGTTGACAGCTCTCTCCGACAGTCAGGAAGGCGCGTTTATATTGAGTTTGACGGTGTTGAGTCGGCGTACTATGTCTATGTGAACGGCAATGCTGTAGGATACAGCGAGGACTCTTTCAGTCCTCACCGCTTCGACATCACCGATATGCTCAAGGACGGAGAGAACACTCTTGCTGTTGAGGTGCATAAATTCTGCGACGGTACATGGTTCGAGGATCAGGATATGATATACGACGGCGGTATCTTCCGTGATGTTTTCCTCGTAAGCGAACCCGATGTCCGCATAAAGGATTACACTGTCCGCACCGATCTTGACGACAGCTGCACAAATGCTTCACTGGAAATATCACTGGATATCGGCAACCGCACCGGCAATGTCAGAAACGGCTGGAGCGTTATTGCCGAAGCCTATGACGAAGATGGCAATAATATCCTCAGCGATGCTTCTGTAAATATAAGCGACCTGCCTGCTTCATCTGGCAAGTTCTATACACTAAAAACCAACGTCACAGCTCCTAAGCTTTGGTCCGCCGAAGATCCTAATATCTACGCTCTCGTACTGAAGCTCTGCGACGATAAAGGAAACGTACAGGAGATACTCTCAGCTCAGCTCGGTTTCAGAGAGATAGGCTTTACATCAACTCAGGTAGACTCATCATACAGAGTAACCACAAAGCAGTGGCAGCCTATAACCATTAACGGCAAACGCCTGCTCCTCAAAGGTGTGAACCGCCATGATACCGACCCGTTCAACGGCAAGGCTGTTCCGCAGGATACTATCCGTGAGGACGTTGCTATTATGAAGAAAAACAACGTCAACGCTATAAGAACATCTCACTACAGCAACGATTCTTACCTATACTGGCTGTGCAACAAGTACGGAATGTACGTTATGGGTGAGACAAATCTGGAGTGCCATGCGCTTCAGGACGGCAAGAACAACAACTCAAAAGCGCTGTTCTATGAGCTTGCCATGGACAGAACAGAAACTGCCTATAAGCGTCTGAAAAATAACCCTGCCATCGTCGCATGGTCTATCGGAAACGAAATGGGATACACAGGCAATGCCGGTGACGCAGGCGGAATGTTCCGCGATATGATATGGTATTTCAAGAAAAACGACCCGTCAAGACCTGTTCACAGTGAGGGTCAGGGATTCGGCATGGGCGTTGATATGGGAAGCAATATGTACCCCGGCTCTGATGTTATCGGAAATAACGC
This sequence comes from Ruminococcus flavefaciens, assembly GCA_004556875.1. GTDB lineage: Bacteria > Bacillota > Clostridia > Oscillospirales > Ruminococcaceae > Ruminococcus > Ruminococcus flavefaciens_S. The sequence goes on along the minus strand of SFFP01000029.1, from coordinate 9,008 downwards.
AGGCAACGGAAAAATGCCTTACGTTATGTGCGAATATGACCACGCTATGGGCAACTCAGTCGGCGCTCTCAAGGAATACTGGGACGTTATCAGAAGCGCAGACAATATGATGGGCGGATTCATCTGGGACTGGGTAGACCAGTCAAGAGCAGTCAGACTGCCAAATAACAGCTGGGACTATTACTCCGAACAGTATGCTCATAAAAACCTCTACAAAGAAGAAGCAAAAGGCAAATACTACGCTTACGGCGGCGACTGGGGCGACTGGCCAAACGACAACAGCTTCTGTGAGAACGGTCTTATCAGTCCTGACAGAAACCCTCAGCCTGAGCTTGCAGAGGTAAAGTATCAGTATCAGAATTTCTGGTTCAGCGCAGACTCATCACAGCTTGCAAAGAACAAGATATCCGTATATAACGAGAATAATTTCGCTGACCTCAGCGACTTTGACGTTTCATGGTCACTGCTGAAAAACGGCATACGCATAGACGGCGGTACACTTGACGGCGCTCAGGCAAAACCGCTTACACGCAATACTCTTAAAGTGCCATTCACTCTCCCGAAGAACGCTCTTGCAGGCGATGACTTCTGCCTCGATATCTCAGTCAAGGTGCGAAACGGCTCTGAGCTTCTCCCTGAGGGTACAGAGATATCATACAGTCAGATACCGCTTTCATCATCGGGAAAGGTAGTAAAATTCGACACAGGAAATGAACCTGTAACTGTTGTGGATACTCCCGACAGCTACGTGCCTACAGGCAAGGGATTTAACTTTGCTATCGACAAATCAACAGGTCTTATGAAGTCATACACCTACAACGGTGAGACTCTCATCAAGGACGGTCCTGCACCTAATTTCTGGCGCGGCAATGTTGAAAACGATACAGGCTGGGGTTCAAAGAATACATTCGACGCAAAATGGCGCACCGCTATGGAAAAGGCTCGCGTTGACAGCATTGATGTCAAGGACGGCGAAAACGGTGAGAAAATAGTTGTATCACATCTCACTCTTACAAATGCAGGCAATGCAAAGGTCGATATCACCTACACTATCCACTGCAACGGCAGTGTGACCGTAGGCTTCAATGTTAATGCGGCAGGCGCAGGTCTCGGAAACTTTATCCGCGTCGGCTCTATTATGAAGCTCCCTGAGGGCGCTGAGGAATTAAGCTGGTATGGCAACGGTCCTGTTGAGACCTTCAACGACAGAAAAACAAACGGCAGAATGGGCGTATGGAAAAGTACAGTTTCAGAAATGTTCTACCCCTACATGAAGGCTGACGACTGCGGAAATCTCACCGATGTCAAATGGATATCCGTAAAGAACAGCCTCAAGAACACAAGTCTCCTCATTGCCGCTGACGGCGCTGTGGAAGCAAGCGCGCTCCACTTTACTCCTGAGGACCTTCAGAATGCTGACCACCCATACAAGCTCCGTCCGCGCAGTGAGACTATGCTCAGCGTTGACTACGGCTCAATGGGTACAGGAAGCGGTACCTGCGGACAGTCCACACTTGAAAAGTACCGCCTGCCATCGGGCAGACCTTACAGCTGGTCATACACCATTATACCAATATCTTCTTCAAGCTCTGACAGCAGTATCTCAGATACAGCCGCAAAGCTCCGCTCAGACGGAAATGTTATACAGGACAAGAGCAGTAACGCACTGCAAGTGCCTATTGGTGCAGGTGCTAAGCTGGTAAATTCTTCTGACGGCAATTATGTATCAGGCGCACTCAACATCCCCTCATGCTCTGAGCTTGAAAACGCTCTTGAAGGCAAAAATTCATTTACTGTTGAAGTAAATGTCGTTCCTACAGGTACACAGCAGTACAATATGTTCGCAAGCAAAGGCGATTATTCATTCGGTCTGAGAGCAGAGACATCAATACTCTATTTCTTCATCTATGCAGGCGGAGAATGGCACAGCGTAAGTGCTTCACTTCCTTCCGACTGGTTAGGCAAAAAGCATCAGGTGGCAGGCATTTATGATGCCGAAAACAACATGATAAAGGTTTATGCCGACGGCAAGATACTTGCTGAAAAATCAGCAGGCACAACAGCAGGAGTTGCTCACTCGGGATATCCGCTGACTCTTGGTGCTTGTCCCGAAACAGGCAGAAATTCGCAGGCAAACTTCTATGAAATGAGAGTCTACAGCAAGGCGCTTTCAGCCGATGAGCTTTCATCGCAGAACACAGCTTCTCCGAAATATTCTCCCGACAGCGATACCGTTCAGCTTTGGCTTGACTTCGATAATATTGCCGAGGCACAGGATATCCCCGATGAGGATACTCTCTACGGTGATGCTGACTGCGACGGCGAGGTAGCTATGAACGACTTCGTGCTTATCATGCAGTCACTTGCTAACCCCGACAGATACGGTCTTGACGGAAACGATGAGCACCACATAACAGCTCAGGGACAGCGCAACGCCGATGTTTATGAAAACGGAAAGAGCGGTATCACCAACAGTGATGCTATGCAGATCCAGAAGTATCTGCTCGGTCTTGTAAAAACTCTCGAACCATAAAAGCAGTCCTTATGACTTGTAAGGATATCTGCTGAAAAATAAAATTCAAGCCATAGTATTCCTGATTTTCGTTCGGGATACTATGGCTTTTTTCGCGTCAAAGGTGAATAAAAGGCGGATATTTCGCCGCGTTTCTTGCTATTTACAGCGTTTTGTGCTATAATAGATGCAGCATCATCGTTATTTTACTATAAAGGAGGAATTTTTATGAAGATCGGTACTAAGCTGCTTGCTTTTGCAGCAGCTGCCGCAATGCTTTTCACTGTGCCTGCATTCGGCGATATACCGCGAACAAACGCCGCAGGTCAGGACGCTTCTTCCGCTGTATCCGAGGACATCGGTCTGGTAGGTAATCTTTATACCATTTCGGGAAGCAGCAATGCTGACCACGCTGAACTCCAGTGGGCAACTACTCTTTCAGCAGAGAGCTATGTTCTCTACCGCTCAACCGATGAAAAAAGCGGATTTGTCCCTGTTTATGAGGGCAAAGGCACTTCATGGCACGACAGCGATATGACCGTTGGAAACACCTACTACTATCAGTTGAAAGTCCGCGGAAAGAACTCCGACAGCTATTCATCTGTCCGCTCACTCACGCCATGTGCACTTCCCTCAGGTCTCAGCACCTACGACAACCAGAAGGGCAGCAATCTCGTCTATGAGACGAACGGCTATAAGGTAGGCAATACCTACTACAGCTACTCGCTGAAAAAACACGCAGGCAAGGACGATATCTACCTTGCGGAAACTACTTCAAGTGACGGGAAACGCTTCGGCAATGAGCGAAATGTTGCTGACAGCTCGCAGAATTCCGCACTGGCAAGCTGTAAGATAGAGTCGGTCCACATCGACTATATCCCTGCCAAGAATAAGGTTGTAGTCTGGGCACACTGGGAAAAGCCAAGCGGCTACAGCGACGGAAAAGCTCTCGTTATAACAGGTACTCCGGGAGGACAATTCACCGTTCACCACGTTTACAATCCATTGGGCATACAGGTCAGAGATATGGCTATATTCTTCGATGACGACGGTACAGGCTACCTTATTGCTGCCGCAAATAAAGAGGGACAGGGTGCGAATGCCACCATGTACATATTCCAGATGAATGAGGACTACAGCGATGTAACAAGAGTGGTCAAAACTCTGTTTGAAGACCAGTACCGCGAATTTCCAAACCTCATCAAAAAGGACGGCTATTACTTCCTATTTACTTCTCAGGCAGCAGGCTGGTATCCAAGCAGCGGCGCTTACAGCGTTACCACCGATATCGGCGGCAAGTGGAGCGAGCTTCGCAGCATAGGAAACAGCTCCACATTCTCCTCACAGTCAGGCTGGATAGTCAATATGCAGGACAAAAACTACCTCATGCACGCCTACCGCTGGCTGAGAGCTTCTGAAACAAGCGGTACTACACTCTGTCCGCTGTATTTCGACAAGGGATTTGCTTTCTATGACTACTGCCCATACTTCAAGTACAACACCTCAACAGGCGACCTCTTCCCTGTTCAGCAGGGCGAACTAATCTCGCAGAACAGACCTGCTTCATCTTCACTTGCAGCAAAAGGCGGAAGCTCCCCTGCGCAGGCTGTTGACGGCTCATATCAAAGCTCCTTTACAGCTATAGGCGATTACAAGAAGTGGCCATTCTACTTGCAGGTAGACCTTGAAAGAGTCTGCGACCTTGCAAACATACAGACCTCATGGTACATCTGCAAAGGCTCTGAGGGATACTACACATATACTGTCGAAGCAAGCCTTGACGGCAAAAACTGGGAGCAGATACTTGACCACACAAACAAAAACAGCGAGGTGGTCTCAAAGACCTACGGCTTCAACAGTGATATGCTGAAAGGACGTGCACGATACGTAAGACTTAACGTAAAGAATGCAACTCTACAGAACAATCCCGACAATAACTGGTACAATCCGCAGATATTCGAGATGAAAGTCTTCGGTACTCCTGTTGATAAAGCCAAAAAGCCTGAGCCTGATATAAATATCGATTTCGACAGCGGCTCCGGAGAGCTGAAGCTCAGCAGCGGTGCTTCTATCAGGCAGGACGGCGAAAAAGGCAGCGTCCTCTATCTTGACGGCTCTGACAACGCTTACGGCGAATTCCCTGTGGGAATGCTGGACGGTCTACACGATTACACCGTGAGCATGGACATAAAGTCCGAAAGCGAAGGCAACTTCTTCACCTTTGCCGCAGGAAAAAACGATGAGAAATACGTTTTCTTCCGTGTTGCCGACAAGCTTTTCAGATTTGCAGCTACTACGGATTCGTGGCGCGATGAAACTGAGATAAAGTACGACCTTGACGGCACAAAATGGCATAACTACACATTTGTTTTCAACGGTGCGACTTCAAAGCTTTATATCGACGGCAAATTCATAACCGAAACCACCGAGACTCACGGTCAGCTTGCTGACATGGGAACAGGTACTACCTGCTATATCGGCAAGTCCTACTACGCCGATGATACCTGCTTCAAGGGCAGTATCGACAACATCAGGATATACAAATGTGCACTCACTGACGCTGAGATAACAGGCGGTGAAGCTGCTGCACAGGTCAGAGGCGATGTCAACGCCGACGGTGTACTGTCGTCAGGCGACCTTGTACTCATGCAGAAATACATTCTCGGCAGAGACAGTCTGAAAGCTCCCGAAAACGGTGAACTTAACGGCGACGGCGAGATAGATATCTTTGACCTTGTTGCACTGAGAAAACTTCTTATACTTAATTCTTGAATTTAAACGGGAGATAATTCTCCCGTTTATTGTTTTTATTGACATTTTTATTCCAATATGTTATGATATTAATATACAACATGACAGAAAGGAATGACACAATGAAAAGCAAAAAATTCACGGCATTACTCATGACAATGTGTATGCTTTTCGCAGGATGCGGACGTACAGGAAACATAAACTCACAGGAAAAAGAACCTTCCACCGAACAGACTGTTTTAGTCACTGAGACAGCAGTACAGGAAATTTTTACCGAAGCCGATACAACAGAAGCTGTCACAACGACAACTGCTGCTGAAACTACAGCTGTACAGACAAGCACTGTGACTTCATCTCAGGCATATACAACTGAAAACAATACATATGACAGCAACGAAGATACTGACAATGCTGCACAAGAAGTTTGGTATGAGGAAACTCAGAATGATGAAGTACAGAATGAAGCTCCGCTTATCATCGTCACAACAGCTGTCAGACATACGACCATGAAAAAAACAACCGCTAAAAAAGTCACAACTACAACTACTACCACTCATGCAGTTACTCCGCAGGAGGTCATGGAAAAAATGACGCTTGAACAAAAGGTATGCCAGATGTTCATGGTAACTCCCGAAGCCATTACAGGCATAACTCCCATGAGGGAGGTGGGAAACGGCACGAAAAATGCTATGCTGAGCTACCCTGTCGGCGGTATCATATATTTCGCACAAAACCTTATCAGCCGCGACCAGATAAAAACTATGATAGCCAATACCCAGAGCTTCTCGAAGGAAGCCTGCGGCGTGGGACTTTTTATCGCCGTAGATGAGGAGGGCGGAACTGTTGCAAGATGCGCTCAGAAGCTTGGCACGACAGCCTTCAAAAATATGGCTTATTACGGCAGCAGCAACGATTACAAGACCGCTTACAATATAGGCAATACTCTCGGAAAAGACCTTAGAGGGCTCGGCTTCAATGTTGATTTTGCACCTGTTGCAGATGTGGATATATGCAGCGGCAACGAGCTTGGTGACCGTATTTTCAGCAGTGATCCAAATGTTGTTGCAAACATGGTCTGCGGAGTTTCAAAAGGCTTGCAGGATAACGGTGTTTGCGCCACACTGAAACACTTCCCGGGTCTGGGAGCTGAGGACGGAAATACTCACACAAATTCTACAGTCGTTATCGACAGGACTATAGAGCAGCTCCGTGAGACTGAGTTCATACCATTCAAAAAGGCTATAGACAGCGGCGCTGACCTTGTAATGGTAGGACATCAGACCGTAACAGGTCTTGAGGACGGTCTCCCCTGTGACCTTTCATACAGGGCAGTAACAGAGCTTCTCCGAAATGAGCTTGGCTTCAACGGACTTGCAGTCACAGATGCTCATCAGATGAATACAATTTCAACTGTTTACAGCTCAGGCGAAGCTGCTAAGCTCTCTATCAAAGCAGGTATGGATATTATCCTCATGCCTGTGGACTACCGTGAAGCCGTTGAAGCAGTATGTGAAGCTGTCCGCAGCGGTGAAATAGCTGAGTCACGCATAGATGAAAGTGTTATGCGCATACTTGATAAAAAGCAGAAGCTCGGGCTGCTGAAATAAAATGACGTTTTTGTCACAGTCGAGTCACCATAAAGTCACACTAATAGTTTACAATAATAATATCAGAAATCGCATCATCAGAAAGGAGTCAACATATGAAAAAACGCAGTATCATCACAGTAAAAGGGCTCATTACAGTTTCAGCCGCTCTATTCGCCGGATTCTGGGCAATACAGTACAATAAACCATATCCCGCAGGCATTGCTGACAAGGTCGTCGTAAAGCCTATATCTTCGGAAATGTACACCGAGCAGGACTACAGTGACGCAGTCGAATGTGTAAAGGATTTCTTCCCTGCTTTCGAGACCTGCGAGCTGTTAGAGCTCCGCTATGCAGGCGACGCAGAGACAAAACTTGAAACACAAGATACTCAGAAAGAAAATGAGGAGTACATGGTTCTCAAATCGGACTTTTATGTTAACCCCCTCGAAGTATTTCAGAACGAAAAATCCGCATGGCAGCGTGACTGCACATATGAAGACTGGGGCTGGCTACTTTGCCGAACAAAGGGCACGTCAGACTGGATAATATGCAATTACGGCTACTGCTGAAAAAATACACTTTTTCAGACGTATTCCCTCATATAAGTTTTTCCCCGAAGCATTTCAAAGTGCTTCGGGGCATTGTTTTTCCTGATTTGAGTAAACATAAAGTAGAGAGCATTGAGCAGAAGCATATGAGGTGCGGCTTTGTTATATCACCAGATTACTATAAATCGCCGCATTTTGCTATAAATTTTCAGAGCAAAAAGTTATAATAATGCCATAAGAGAATAAACCTTCATCTTTAAGGAGGAAAAGACATGAAAAATTTCAAGGCTTTATCTTTTCTTGCAGCTCTTTCCATTTTAGCAACTGCGGCAGGCTGCGGAGATAAAAAGACAAGCTCAGAAAGTGAAAAAGCACCTGAGACTACTGCTGCTGCCGAGACAACTACAGAGGCTGCAACAGACGCTGAAGCAGATACAGATGTCCCTGAAATAGAAGGCTATGATCTGCTGTGGAACGACGAGTTCAACGACGGTGCTCTTGACGAAAGCAAGTGGAATTACGAACCCCACGAACCCGGCTGGACTAATGAAGAGCTTCAGGAATACACTACATCTACAGACAATGTATTCCTCCGCGACGGAAAGCTGGTCATCAAGGCTGTCAAGTCCGATAAGGACGGCAAGGACTACTACACATCGGGCAAGGTAACAGGACAGAACAAGACTGACTTTACCTACGGAAAAGTAGTCGTAAGCGCTAAAGTCCCCGAAGGACAGGGGCTCTGGCCTGCTATATGGATGATGCCAAAGGACGAAAGCTACTACGGACAGTGGCCTAAGTGCGGAGAAATAGATATTATGGAAGTCCTCGGCAACGATGTCAGCACTGCTTACGGTACTCTCCATTACGGTGAGCCTCACGGCGAACAGCAGGGCACATGGGCACTTACAGGTCAGACCTACGCTGACAGCTTCCATGAGTATTCGGTAGAATGGGAACCGGGAGAAATTCGCTGGTATATCGACGGAAACCTTTACAATACCGTAAATGACTGGTTCACAGCTGTCCAGGGCGAGGACGAAAAGCCGTATCCTGCTCCTTTCGATCAGCCGTTCTTCGTTCAGATGAATTTAGCTGTAGGCGGTGTATGGCCGGGCGATCCTGACGAGACTACAGACTTTGACAAGGCAGAGTTCGAGATCGATTACGTAAGAGTTTATCAGAAGCCCGAATATGATACCAATGTTTCAAAACCCGAAAAGAACTACCGTGAAGCTCTTGAGGACGGCAACTTCATTTACAACGGAGATTTCTCAGAGGCAGAGGATCTCACAGATGATGTAAACTGGAAGTTTCTCCTCTTCAACGGCGGAGAAGGCAAGGCAGAAATAAAGGATAATATGATCGTTATCAGCTCAGAAGCAGAAGGTACTGAGGATTATTCAGTACAGCTCGTACAGCCTGAGCTTCCTATGATAAAGGGCAAGAAGTACAAGGTTACTTTTGATGCTTACGCTGACGAAGAGCGTGACATCGTTGTATGTGTATCAGCTCCGACTGCCGGATGGATACGCTATTTACAGGACACTAAGCTTACTATAACCCCCGATAAGCAGACCTATACCTACGAATTTGAGATGAAGGATA
>SFFP01000330.1 GCA_004556875.1 Ruminococcus flavefaciens | reverse complement strand
CGCCTACATTATAAGTTTTACCGTCAACTGTGAGTGTTTCGGAAGGAACTTCTGCAGGAGCTGCCTCGTTCTTTATAGAACCCTTATCAGCGATGATTCCGCCGTTTTCATCGTTGACAGCAACCATTGTAAAGTCATCTTTACCTTCAGGGCTTCCCTCAAAATTGTAAGATTTCATATCTACAATTTTAACGCCATCTGCCAAAGTTGTTTCACCTGTGCCGATTACTTCAAACTTAAGATCATACAAAGTCTTGCTTGTTGTAAAATCAGCTCCGGTCAATGGCTGTGAGAAGTTAAAGAGGAATTTTCCCTCGTCAAGGTTGTTGTAGAATACTGTGATTCCCTGAGCTGTAAGTTCTGGGAATATAGCTTCTTCTGTCTGATTGTCGACAAGTTTAAGCTTTGAGCTGTCGTAAGGAACTTCAACTTGTCCGTTCATGAGCCAATTGTTCACCTGAAGCTCGCCCTTCAGATCAACAATATCGCCCATTTGATAGCCTTTTCCGTCAACTACCAAAACTTCTTCCGCTGAGGCTGTAAAGGAAACAGCAAACAGAGAAGCAATCATTGAAATGGAAAGTAACACGGAAATGCACTTTTTCAAGTAGTTTGTTTTCACTGTTTAAACCTCCAATCTTTTTTACGCACAACTATAATTTAATTTATTTTGTACATATTCATTATACCATTTTCAACCCTTTTGTCAATAATATATATCAATAAAAACTTTTTTTAGTATTATTCACAATAGAATATACATACTTTTATGTATCATATCACAAATATCACATGCATATAAAAAAGCGGAGTTTGTAAAACAAGCTTACAAACTCCGCATAACTTATTTACTTGTTATAATCCCAAATACTGAATAAAAAACAAACTTTCAATACCTTAATTTTTAATACCTGTTGATAATCAGATTTCGTCTGGGAATACGTACTCATCCTCAGCGCCAGTTGCGAGACGAACCTGAATCATTGTTGTATCCATTACTGTAAGCTTACCGTCCTTGTTAACGTCAGCTGCAAGCTCATTGATAACATCCTCAAGTTTTACAAGGAAGTTCTGGATATAAGTTGCATCGTCGATATTAACTCTACCGTCGTCGTTTGCATCTCCGAGGAGAACGCCTTCTACGAGGTTGTCAATAGCCGTGTTGATAGCATCTGTTGCTGCTACAACATCTTCGTAAGAAACAAATTCTGTTTCAACCTTTGCAAGGAGCTCTTTTCCTGCATCTACTGCTGCCTGGAGAGCTGCTTTACTTGTTGGTGAATACTTGTCATCAGCAAGCTTCTCTTCTGCTGCTGCGATTGCTGCTTCGAGAGCTGTTGTGTCAGGCTTAACCGCATCCATAGCTGCCTTCAAAGCCTCGAGCTGAGCCTTAACGTCCTCAACTGTTGGGTTCTCTACAACTGCTTCTGATGCTGCGATTGCTGCATTGAGAGCTGCGATAGACTCTTCTGTGTAGCCTTCTTTTGCTACAAGCTCTTTTGCCTCTGCGATGAGAGCCTTAAGTTCTGCTGTATCAACTACAAGACCGTCGATAGCTGCTTGGAGAGCTGTGATTTCATCAGCAACTGCCTGTACGCTTTCAGGAGCTTCTGCTACTGTCTTAGCGTGTGCAATAGCATCTGCCAATGCCTGAACAGACTCTGCTGTGTAGCCTGTTGTATCCATTGCTTCTGCTGTCTCGATAAGTGCTTCGAGAGCTGATACGTCGATTTCTACTGCGTCCATAGCTGCCTGGAGAGCCTTAACTTCTGCGTCAACCTGATCCTGTGACTGTGGATCTGCTACAACTGCCTCAGCTGCTTTGATAGCATCGTTGAGAGCTGTGATAGATTCTTCTGTGTAGCCTTCTTCTGCTGCAAGAGCCTTTGCCTCTGCGATGAGAGCCTCAAGAGCGGATGTGTCGATATCTTTAATCTCTGTTACAAGATTTGACTCCTGAACATCGAGTTCGCCTGTCTCTTCATTATATACATTTGTCATGTCATAGCTTGAACCGTCAGGCTGACCTGGTGTAGAGAATACATATGTTTCAACAATCTTTGTATCAACTGTGTAGTTGCCAGGTGCTGCAT
>SFFP01000329.1 GCA_004556875.1 Ruminococcus flavefaciens | reverse complement strand
GGCTCTGACAGACTGGAATTCACAGGCGCTAAGGGTATTCCGCTGATAAACCTTATAAGAAGCGGCATAGACAAGCAGGAGTATTTCCGCATAGTAAAAAATCTGCTGGACATAATAAAGGTCGCTGAGACCTGCGGATTTAATATGCAGAATATAGTCCTTGACCCTGATTTTATTACTATAGCTCCCGAAAGCTTTGAGATCGCGCTTTTCTATCTCCCTCTGTGGTACAATGAGAGCTGCAACGACGGAATAGTAAACTGTCTGCGCCGTATTTCCACCTTTGCTCAGTATAAATCTCAGGCCGATTATTCGGCTGTCGACGGATTTATGAATTTTGTCTGCCGTGCAAGCGGATTTACTATATCCGAAGCTATGGAGTATATCCGCAGAGAAGCACCTTCGCTTTTCCCTGCAAAGTCGGCTCAAAAGCCTGCACATACACAGTTCAGCCGACCTGTTTCCCATGCTCCCGAGCCGTCAGCGCATCTGAGTACAGCTCAGACCATTATCAATGAGATAAACAAAGGCTCACAGCAATTCAGGAACACATCTGCTCCCGAAGTTCCCGAGCCTAAGATAATCCCCGCACTTGAAAGCGACAAGAAAAATGTCCTGCCTGAGCTTATAAAGTCGGAGCACATCAGGTCCGCCCCTCAGAAATACCCTACCCTTACACGCCGTGCTACAGGTGTTACGGTAAATATCGACAAGCCTGTTTTCCGCATCGGCAAGGAACGCGACAAGGTAGACTTCTGCATCACCGAAAACCGAACTATAAGCCGACTACACGCCACTATATACACTCAGAACGGCTCTTGCTTCGTTGAGGACAACAATTCCACAAACAGAACATATATCAATGGTACTCCTGTTCCCGCAAATATGGAGATAAAGATAAAAAGCGGCGACGTTCTGAAGCTTTCAAACGAAGAATTCGATTTCATTGACGGTTAATATCCGCCGTAAGGGGGAATTATGAAGTATATTGCAGCCTGCGATACCGATATCGGTATCGCAAAAAAAGTTAATCAGGACAGCGTATGCGTCAAAACAGCCAAAACAAGTACAGGAATGGCAGCTCTCATCATGGTCTGCGACGGAATGGGCGGACTCTCAAAGGGCGAGCTTGCAAGCGCAGAGGTCATTCGCAGCTTTGCGGAATGGTTCGATACAGAGCTTCCTTTCGAGCTTCCCGACTGGGACTGGCAGACCGCAGCACATAACGTTATAAGCCGCCTCCGCCGTCTCAACGCCCTGCTTGTACACTACGGCGAACAGAACAGCCTTCAGCTCGGTACTACTGCTACAGGCATCATAGCCGTAAACTCGGAATATATGACATTCCATGTGGGCGACAGCCGCATATACAAAATATCAGATAAACTAAGCCAGATAACCGATGACCATACCTTTGTCAACCGCGCCGTTAAGATGGGCAAGATGACTCCCGAAGAGGCTCTCATCGACCCGCGCAGGAACGCTCTTGTCCAGTGTATAGGCGTTACAGGCGAGATAGCTCCCGAAATAAGACTCGGAAATCTTGAAAACGATGTGACTTACATGGTATGCTCCGACGGTTTCCGCCATGTTCTGACAGAAAAAGAGCTTTTTGAAGAGCTTTCCGCAGACAAGACTGCGTCAAAGAAACATATGCAGTCAAAAATGCGTGAGCTTATCGAAACTGTCAAAAAAAGAGAGGAAAACGACAATATTACCGTTGCCCTCTTCCGTGCTGAACTTTAACAGCAAAGGAGCGATGTCTATGACAACAGGTGAAATTCTTGTTATCGCCGCAGCTGCTGCGATATTCGTTATAATAAACATTATCATGTGGACTGTCATCGCTAAAAAAGAGCAAAAGGTCAGAGAGAGAACTACTCCTCCGCCTGATATCAATGAGGATATCCCCGATGGGGTATCAGAAGCAGCAGGCTTTAAGCTTATTGAAAATACAGTTATAGTCCACACTACAGAACATATTCTCTAATAAAAAGAAATGAGACCTGCAAATAAAAGTCAAGGGGTAAAATGAAAGTTTCACATAACTTTCACAGAAGAAAAACAGGTACGACAATAAGACCGCGGAAGCGGTCTGA